>PEXO01000207.1:215-11261 GCA_002779045.1 Elusimicrobia bacterium CG08_land_8_20_14_0_20_59_10
AGCGAATTTAGCTTTCAATTCCTCTATCGCAGCCCCCCCGGCCCTATTTTCCTCTGAAACTGCAACCTGCTCCCTGGCCAAGACACACAGATCAGCCTCAAGTTTCTCCATCCTTTTGGCGATAACCCCCGCCCCGCCCTCCAACCGCATCACGCGCCGTGAGTCCGACTCCACGGTCTCAAGTCTTTTCTCCAGATATGCCAAGGCCGCGATATTTTTCCCGACTTCCTCCACCCGCTCGCGGACGATCAGGAAGTCCCGCGCGTTAAGCTTATCGCGCAGTCCGCCGCGCACCGAAACTTCCCCTACAAGGGCTTCCGCCATAGAAAGCCGGCTTTCCACCCCGCCGAACCTCTCCACAAGCAGCGCCGCGCTGTCGCGGGTAGCAGCTATCTCGGGAAATTTCAGTTCGGCGGAGTCCATCCTCGCCACAAGCGAAACCAGCTTTTCTTCTACCCGGGCCGTTTCCCCCGACAACCGTGACGAAGCCTCCGCCGCCCCGGCGCCCAGCTCCCGACAGGCGTCTTCAAGCCCCGTCAGACGTTCGCCGGTCTTGTCGCTTTCCTGCGCGGCCTTTTGTTCGGCCATGAATTCACGCAGGGCCTCTTCCGCGCGGCCCAGGGCCTGGCGCTGCGCCTCGTCCTTCAAGTCCGACTCCGCTGCAAGTTTTGATATCCTTTCCTGCGCGTCGGAAAGACGCGTTTCGAGGTCCGCCGTTTTCAGCTGCAACAGCTCAACCTCGCCAAGCACGGGCGCCGCTTCGGAAGCCACTACTGGCGCCGCTTCGGATGTGCCTTCAGCGGCCGGCACGGGTTGTGCCTCCACGGGAGGGACCTGGTCTATGACCGGGGCCCGGGCCTGAAGCAGAGGCGAGCGCGAAGGATCATATGGCGGGAGCGCGGCAGCGGGAGCCTTGTCCGCGGCGGGTTTTCTCCTGAAGAAGTCCAGGATCTTAGCCAGCCTTTCGTTCATCTATTGTCTTCCTCTCAATACCGGTACCGGGCGCTTAAAGCCGTACCGCGCGGCACTGCGCGGGTATAAAGAATATTATAATAAGCCGCTGTTACGGAATACCTAACAGGGCATTAACTTTTTGTTTCAATCAAACGGGCGATCCGGCATAAAGCTCCCGGCCCCGGGCCGCGGCCAAAGCCGGCTCATCAACCCTGAAGTTCGATCAAGCCGGGCCCGAGCCCGAGCAGGCGGGGTAATACCAATTTAGTACAATAACACGATATGGCCAAAATTCTACTGGTGGACGACGATTCCGCATTTCAGACAATGCTGCTTTACCGGTTTGTCGACGCGGGATTTGAGGTGGAGCCGGCTTCGAACGGCAATGAGGCGCTGGAAAAATTAAAAACCTTCAAGGCCGATCTGCTGATATTGGACGTGAACATGCCGGGGCTCAACGGCATTGAACTTATCAAGATACTGCGGGCCAAGGATGAGACGCGCGACCTCCCGATTATTTTCATGACCGGCAGCAGTTATTCCGAGATAAACGTTGCCTGGCTTGCGCCGGAACTGAAGCACCAGGTCCTCCTGAATAAAACGACCGAGTGGAAAGTTGTCCTGGAGAAAGTACAATCACTGCTCAACACGCCGCCGGCCGCGAAATAGGATATGCCCCGGCCCGGCTGCCGGGCGCCGCGCACTCCGCGTTCCGTCCGGCCGGCTTAAAAACCTCATTGGTCATACTATGAAAAACCATCTTTCACACGCAGTATTTTTCTTTTTTCCCGCACTGATTTTCGCCGGCGCCGCCCCCCTGCAGGCCCAGTTCAGGCGCGGCCAGGACCAGTCCGAACTTATAAGATACATCCAGGGCCGGGACGCGGACCCCTCCTGCGGCGTCTGCCTCAAAGCGGCGCAGAAATATTTTGACGATAAAAAAGAACAAGAGCTGGCGGCGAAAACGGCTGGCATGGCGCTTATCCCGGCCGGCAGGTACTATTCGGGCTCCCCCAGGACCATCGGAGATCCCGACGAACGCCCGGCCGCCGAGATCCAGCTGGACGCTTTCTATATAGAGCAGACCGAGGTCACACTGAAAGACTATATGGAGTTCGTCCAGGCGACCAAGTCCAATCACCCGGAATGGAACATTCCTAACGGGAAGTTCAATATTAAGACCGGCAAGGACGCTTATTACCGGCGCCTTAAAATATTGATCAGCACCTGCAAGACCTGCCCGGTGTTCGGAGTATCCTGGAAGAACGCCGACGCCTATTGCCGCTGGAAGAAACGCCGCCTTCCCACCGAGGCGGAATGGGAAGCCGCGGCGCGCGCCGGGGCAAAAGAGGCCTACTCGTTCGGCGACCTCCCCGTGGGCGCCGGCGCCTATGCCTGGATTGAGGATAATTCCAAGGGGATACCGCATCCCGTGGGACAGAAAAAACCCAATAACTACGGCATGCACGATATGCACGGGAATGTCTGGGAATGGGTCTCCGACGTCTACGACAAGACTTATTATGCCAAAAGGCAGAACAAAAACCCCACCGGCCCGCCCAGCGGCAGTGAGCATGTGATCCGCGGCGGCTCCTGGGCCGGGGATGCGGATGCCACGCGCTGCGCCAACCGGGTCGGCTCCAAGTCCGTGAACGACGACATCGGGTTCCGCTGCGCCATCTCGCAGAGGGACCTGGCACGGCAGCGATAGCGGTCGCCCCGGATTTTTGGCGCGCGGCCTGATTAAGTTATAATTGTCACAATTCAAAGAGCGGCACGGGAGAGCAAATGAGCGTACATAAGAACCACCCTAAAGGCCTTTTTCTTTTATTTTTCGTAGAGATGTGGGAGCGCTTCTCCTACTATGGCATGCGGGCGCTGCTGATGCTCTACATGGTCAAGTTCCTGATGTACAGCACAGAAAAATCCGCTCATATATACGGCTGGTACACCGGCGTGGTCTATCTGACCCCGTTGCTCGGCGGCTACATAGCGGACCGCTACCTGGGTCAGCGCAAATCCATAGTAGTCGGAGGCACACTGATGGCCCTGGGGCATTTCGCCATGGCCTTCCCCCCTGCCCCTTTCTTCTTCGGCGCCATGATACTGCTTATCCTTGGCAACGGATTTTTCAAGCCCAACATCTCCACCGTTGTGGGGAAGCTGTACGAAGAGAACGATCCGCGCCGAGACGCCGGTTTCACCATCTTCTACATGGGCATAAACCTGGGCGCCATGTTCTCTCCCCTGATCTGCAGCACGCTGGGAGAAAAAGTGGGCTGGCACTGGGGTTTCGGCGCAGCAGGCGTGGGAATGGTGCTCGGCCTTGCGATGTACCTTTGGGGGCAGAAAGCGCTGCTCGGCGACAAAGGAATGAAGCCGGCGGCCCCGCAGACCGATTACTGGGTACCTATAACGATGGTAACAGTGACGGTCCTGATCCTGGTTGCCAGCGCCTTCCAGATGAACGGCTACGATATAAAGGGATTGTTGCCGAACTGGGTATACGGCCTGGCGGCTGTGCTGGTGCTTCTGGGCATGGCCTACGCCTATGCCTCCAAGCCCAAATCCACGCTGACACAGATCGAGAAACAGCGCCTGGCCGTCATCTTCATCATGGTATTCTTCTGCATCTTCTTCTGGTCGGCCTTCGAACAGGCGGGCAGTTCTCTGACGCTGTTCGCCGATCAGGAAACCAACAGATGGATAAATATCTTCGGCTGGCATTGGCAATTCCCCGCCGGGTATTTCCAGTCGCTCAACCCGTTCTTCATCGTGCTGCTGGCGCCTTTCTTCTCGAAGATGTGGATCAACCTGGGAGAAACCGGCAGGGAACCCTCCAGTCCGACAAAATTCGCTATAGGTCTGGGCCTGTTGGCCATAGGCTTCGTGGTTATGATAGCGGCCGCGGCGTCATATCAGAAATACGGCCCCGTCAGCATGGTGTGGCTGGTGGGGGCTTATCTCTTCCACACATTGGGCGAGCTGTGTCTCTCCCCGGTAGGGCTGTCGCTGGTGACAAAGCTGGCCCCGGCACAATTCGGCTCGCTGATGATGGGCGTCTGGTTCCTGTCCAGCGTGGCGGCGGGCTTCGTAGGCGGTTTCTTTGCCAGCGGTTATGATTCGATGAACCACATGAAATTCTTCATGATCCCCACAGCCACCGGCCTTGGCGCGGCGGCCCTGCTGCTGGCAATGACCCCCAAGCTCAAGAAGTGGATGCACGGCATACACTAGCCGGAAATTGCCGTGCAATTTCCGGTTACTGCCGCCAGTCGGCCAGCATATCTTTCTTGCGCAGGACCACCGAACCGTGGAGGTTCATCTCCTCCGGCGCTTCCCTAAGCACCTCGAAGGCTTTCTCCCGCTCGCCCTTCTGGTAATAAGCGAGCGCTATACCGAAATAGGCCGGCAGGCAGTCGCTCTTCAGCCCTATGGCCTCCTGGAAATCAGCTACGGCCAGGTCGAACTCATTGCGCCCCCCGAAAGCGTTCCCGCGTTCCGTAAGCCAGGAAACTTTCAGGTTGTTCACCATTTCCGGGTCTTCCCCGAACATTCTTTCCAGCTCCCGGAACTTCTTTATTTTTTCTTTTTCCGGACTCCTGCAAAAAAAGCGGAAGGGGGAGAATATTTTCATAATTGCCTGCACAGCACTAGCCCGGGACGGAAGTCCGGCCGGGAAACGGAAAGCCTGTTGACATGCCTTGCCGTCATTGTTATATTATACTCAATCAGGGGAAAGGCCCCCCCCGTTGCCGCATCTGACCAGGCCGGGCGAAACTGTACGGGAGCATGCGGGAACGGGCTTATATCTAACTATGGCAGAAGAACAGAAAAGCTCCGGCTGGAAGATCTGGCTTTACCTGACGCCAGTCTATATAATCCTGGCCGTGCCGCTGTATAAGTGGACGATGAAGAACCAGTCAGGAGAACTCTCCCTTTCAAAAGCCGATTATTCCGCTTTTAACTCCTCCGAAGGAGAGGTAAAAAAGGCGAACACCGACGGCTACGATCCGAACCTGAGCGACATAGGCTACACGCTGAGCTACAAATCCGGCGGCAGCAAGAGCGGCACGCAGGAGGAACTGGATTGGGGCTACAAGGAAGGCTACCTGCTTTCCGCCCTGGGCGGCAACCTCGATAACCCCAAAGCGCTGGACGAGCTTTTCAATAACAAGTGGATGATAAAGGGTTTCATGAGCCGGAAAAACGTGCGAAGAACACTGGCCACTCCGGAATCGCTGGTCGAGTTCCTTGGCGGCTCCCCGGCAGTCAACGATTTCCTGTCCGACAGGACCGTTAACGCGGCCCTGAACAGCCTGCAGATAACCGAGATACTGACACAGAGCGATATGGCGAAGACCCTGCTGGAAACGCCGGCGATACAGGGACTTATCAAAAACCCTGACACGGTGCGGGGACTTTTCGGGGACAATCCGAAGATACTGGCGCTGCTGCGCAGGCCGGAAATAAAGGCCGCTATAATGGCGAGCCCCCAGACCGTGCCTCTAGCTAAGGCACTGGGATGGAAATGATAGTCCGGGAGGCAACATGAGAAAAATGACGACAATACTGGCAGGCGCGCTGTTAATGCTGGCTGCGCACGCCCAGGCGGCGCAGAAGGTAATAAGTTTCGAAGCGGCTTACCGCGACGGCGCGATAGTAAAGAGCGTCGAGAGCATAGGCGGCAAAGTCTTAAGACAGTTCAAGCTGATAGACGCCCTCTCCGCCGTCTTCCCCGACAATATAAAGGACGCCGCCATCTACTCACTGGAAGGCGTGACCGGCGTTGAAGAGGACAAATACATCAACTGGCTGGAGTCCACGGAACTTTCCATGAATTCCGTCCCGCTGCCCGGCCTTAAAAGCGCGATGTCAACTATAAACGCCGGGTTGGAACTTCCCCTGCCTGTAAGCCGGACTGATGACCCCGAGATACCCTGGGGTATAGAACGCGTGAACGCGGCCGGGGCCTGGAACTTCACCGAAGGCGCGGGCATTAAGGTGGCGGTAATAGACACCGGCGTGGATTACACGCATCCCGACCTTAAGGGTAACTATGCCGGCGGGTACAATACCATACTCACCACGCAGACCCCCATGGACGACCACGGGCACGGCACGCATGTGTCCGGCACCATAGCCGCGGTGAAAAACGCTTCCGGGGTGGTGGGCGTAGCCCCCAGGGCGCTCATTTACGGGGTAAAAGTGCTGGACAGGAACGGCAGCGGCTCCTACTCCAACGTGATGGCCGGAATTGAATGGGCCGCCCTGAACAAGATGGACGTGATAAACATGAGCCTGGGCGGCGGCGGAGCGATGGAAGCCATGCAGAAGATAATGACCGCGGCTCATGAAGCCGGCGTGACCATAGTCTGCGCGGCGGGCAATGATTCAGGCGCCGTCAATTACCCGGCCAAGTACCCGGAATCCATAGCCGTTTCGGCCTCCGATTCCTCCGACAGGCTGGCCTACTTCTCCTCCAGGGGCCCCGAGATAGCGGTTATAGCCCCCGGCGTGAACATCTACTCCGCCAGGCTGGGCGGCGGCTACAGGACCATGTCCGGTACCTCCATGTCATGCCCGCATGTGGCCGGGCTTGCGGCGCTTGCAATAGGCGCCGGGGCCGGCACGCCCGACGAAGTCAGGGAAAAGCTGACAGGCGCCGCCGTCCTCCTTCCCGGGCTCAAGCCCACCGACCAGGGAGCCGGACTGGTGAACGCGGCAAACCTCCGCTGACAGCCCGACCAGGCATAAAAAAATCCCCGTCCGCCTGAAGCGGACGGGGATTTTTTTATCTATCCCGGGACTTTACCAGCCTATCCCCTCCCCTGTCAGCTGGTCCACGCGCTGTTCCACTATTTTAGCCTTGTTGGCCTTGCGGGCCGCCAGCTTCTTCTGCAGCTTGGCAACCTCGCCCGCCATGTGTTTAAGGCGCAGCTCCTGGGCTTTGTTCTTCAGGTCGAAAAGCTCGGAGAGCTTGTTCTTAAGCTCGGCTTTTACGGATGCCTTTTCGGAATCCGCGGCCTTTTCGTGTTTCCGCGAGAGCTCCTTCACGTCCAGTTCCAGGGAAAGGCCGCGGACGGCGTCCTTTTCAAGGGCTTCGTCCTCCGCCACCCTGGGATTAAGCAGCAGTTTGCGGGAGAGCTGCATCGCAATACGGTACCTGGCCGGAGCGGCTGACTTCAGCTTTTTCAGCTTTTCGGCGAAAACCGGGTCATGCTTGCCGATGATTTCCAGGATATCCCCGTCCCTGGAGGCACGGGCGTTCCAAGTGAAGGGCCCCCCCTCATCCTGGCCGCCCCTCCTGATCTTCTTTACCATCACGTTCATACGCCTGGGACCGGCCTCAGAATCATCTTCCTCCATGGCGGCACCCCGCGGACCGCGCATACCGCCGCCCATGCCGGGACGTTCGGACTGCCCCGGGCCGCTTTCCCAGATCTCCACTTCCTCACTGTCCTCCTCGCCGGGCCCTCCCTGCGCCTTCAGGCCCGTCACCGGCGCCGCTAAAAGGGCAAGTATCCCCAGCCATACCACAAGTTTCTTATTCATAATATCCTCCCGCTCCTTTATACTGATCTTTTTACCCCTCGCCGGGGTCCAAAATCTGCCTCTCGGCATTAAGTAAATCGTAGCTATACTCCCAGTCCCCGCTGGAAGCCGTCAGCTCGGACTGCGCCTGGTATAAGGAATACTCTACCGAATCCAAGCTGGAATCAAGCCCGCTGTTCCACGCCAGTTCCGGGCTGGTCCCGCGCGGGAATAAAGCAAAAACGGCCATAAGCGCAAAGGCCATTACGCCGGCGAAAGCGGTCTCAACCCGGTTCCCCGCGAAGAAGGGACTGCGCGCCCCCGCCGCCGCGGCGCGGGCCTGCCGCATAACGGCCTCCAGCGCGGAGGCCGGCGGCAGAGCGGCGCTTTCCTTAAGCAGCCCCTCGGCGGCGGTCAGCGCGGCGAAAGCGTCCCGGCAGGCGGCACAGGACTTAAGATGCGCTTCCACCGCGGACGCCGTTTCGTCTCCCGATAACGGAATAGCGGAAGAACTATATTGTCCCGAGGAACGGGACCCCGCCCCGGCTTCGCCGTAAAAATAAAGGATCAGTTTTTCCCCGTACCCGCAGTTCATAGTATTAACGCTCCTGCCTGTATAACGCTTCAACCATCGCTTTTATTGCGGCATTTTTTTAAGTTCCCCGCGCAGCCTGGCGGCTGCCCGGCTCATGCGGGCCAGCACCGTGCCTATTGGCAGCCCCAGCATTTCGGCTATTTCCTTAAAAGACAGTTCCGAATAATGCCTGAGGTAAAAGATCTCCCGCTGTTCCTGCGAAAGGGTCTCCAGGGCGCGCGCTATCCTTTCGCCCAGCAGCTTGTTCTCCAGCGCTTCCTGCGGACCCGGCTCGGCGGAGGCGGCCATCTCCAGGGCGGAGGGGGCGTCCCCGTCCTCGTCACCGGCAAAAGCCCCCTGCGGCAGCGTCAGCGCGCGCCTTGAACCTTCGCGCCTGAAATAGTCCATCGCTGCGTTCCTGGCCACTGTAAAGAGCCAGGCCCTGAACTTCAGCCTTTCGCTGTAGGCCCCCGGGTTATGCACCAGCTTCAGAAAAACTTCCTGGAAGAGGTCCTCCGCGGCGTCCGTGCGCGCGGTGACCCGCAGGAGGTAGCCGTACAAAGCAGCCTTATGCCGTTCCATCAGGACGCCCAGGGCTTCCACGTCCCCGCCCTTGAAAGACGCCACCAGTTCCGGATCGGAAAGTTCTTCCCTCATCGGTAAGAGCACGCCGCGCTTCTATTGGAGCCTGTTAATTTCATACGATATTCACATCTTGCACAGAGTAAATAGTATTCTATTATTCATCCTTATTCAACCGGGCGCCTGCCTGGCCGGCACTACCGCGTACGAACTTTACCTGCGGGGCGACCTTTCCAAAGCCGCCTCGGCCTATTTAACGGCGGCCGCGGAGGACCCTGAACAGCCGAAACCCCTTCTTAACGCCGCCATGTGCCTGCGCCAGGCGGGAAAATACAGGGAAGCCGAGGGCCCCCTTTCAGAGGCGCTCAGGCGCGACCCCTACAACCCGGACGCTTATTCGGAACTGGGCTGGCTGAAATTCCACCTGGCGGATTATGACGGGGCCAGGACGGCCTTCGAAAGCACCCTGCGCATACAGGAACTTCATTCCCGCGCGGAACTGGGACTGGCCAGCGTCTATTCCAACCTGGGCGAGAAAGAGAAGACGCTGTCCCACCTTGAGAAGTACCGCCGCCTGCGGCCTGACTTCTCCGGCGTGGACTACATACTGGCCTGGAACTACATGAACTTCAAGATGTACAAGGAAGCGGAGGGGGCGCTGATACGGGCGCTGCGCAAGGACCCGTCGTTTACCGAGGCGCGCCTGCCGCTGGCCGGCATCTACGCGCGGCAGAACAAGTTCAACGAGGCCTGGAACCAGTATTTCAGGGTGCTGGACTATGCGCCGCGCCACCCGCTGGCCTCCAGCATGATGAAGGTGCTGGAAGGCAAGCTCACCAGGCAGCCGGAGGAGATACGCCCGCCGTTCCGCATAGTCAAGCCCCTGAGGATGGAGCCCGTGGACGCCGTAAAGGAACTGCTGAAGTCGGTGAAGCTGCGCGTCGGGATAGGCACGGGCAATACCGGCAAACAGCGCCGCAACAACCTGCTGCGGGTAAAATCCTTCGAGGGCATGACCGTAACCGGGAAGAGCTCGGGGAAGGTCTACGCCGAGATACCTCCCGACGAGATCTGGCTGGCCGTCTACGAGGACGGCAAAGTCGTGCTCAAGGACCCGAAAGGCGCCGTATACGGCCGCTTTACGGGGCCGATACTGCTTAAGCCGAACAAGCCCAACGGCACCGTAATCTTCGACGCCTCCTCCAGGATAAAGAACCCCTGGTTCAGCGGGGCGGACCGGCAGTACCGGGGCGTAATAGAACTTGCCCCCATTCAAGGCCGCGGCATACGCGTGGTAAACATCATAGAGGCCGAACTTTACCTGCTGGGCGTGGTGCCCAGCGAGGTGTCCCCGCAATGGCCGTACGAAGCGCTGAAGGCGCAGGCAGTAATAGCGCGCACACAGATACTGATACGCCGCGCGCGCGGCGGCACGCACAAGGCCGACGGCTACCATATCTGCGACGGCCAGCATTGCCAGGCCTACAAAGGAAAATCGAACGAAGCAAATACGACCAGCCGCGCGGTAATGGACACCGAGGGGGAAATACTGACCTACCGCGGACGGCCGGCCTACTCTTTTTACCATTCCAACAGCGGCGGCTGGATACAGGCTTCGAAGGAAGTGCCCGGCTGGGGGGATTCACCCTACCTCGTGACGAAATCCGACACGCACCCCGACAAGCCGCTGGAGCCTCTTGACCCGTGGGATTTTCACCTGTGGCTGACCGGCAATCCGCAGGCCAACTGCAATTACCCGGGCCGCGTGCGCGCCTCGGAGTTCCGCTGGATGAAGATAATAAAACACAAGGATATGACCTTCCGCGTGAACAGGGACTACCCCATAGGGGAACTGCTGAACATCATACCGCTGCGGCGCAGCCCCTCGGGGAACGTCAATTCCCTCAGGCTGGTGGGGACGAAGAAAACGGTCACGGTGGACAGGGAGCATCTGATACGCAACCTGCTGGGCTTCAGTTCGCTCAAGAGCACGCTCTTCGAGATAGAAATTAACCGCTTCAAGGACGGGCATGTGCGCAACTACTGGATCTACGGCGGCGGCTGGGGCCACGCCATAGGCCTCTGCCAGAGCGGCGCCGCCGGACTGGCCGGGAAATACGGCAAAAGCTACAGGGAAATACTTGATTTCTACTTCCCCGGCACGGAAATACAAAAGATAAAGTATATGCCGAAAGGTAAGAAGTAGCCGGGGCAAAAAGGAAGGGCCCGCGTGATACCCACTAAGAGGGGCCGCGGACCCGAACATAGTTTACCACACCTATTGCTGTTGTCAAGGCCCAAAATGGTCCTATCCTGATTGCGGCGGCGCCATAAAAGGACCGGCCCCCCCCCCCGACGGGAAATTTTTTTCCATTTTAAAATTTTGCTAAACTTTATATCAG
>PEXO01000375.1 GCA_002779045.1 Elusimicrobia bacterium CG08_land_8_20_14_0_20_59_10
CTCGGGCTCGGGCGAACTGCTTACCGACCTCAACGCCTCCGAACTTGTAAGCGGTATCGTGCCCCTGGCGCGGCTGTCCGGCATCACCAATAATGAGATAGCAGCCAATGCCGGTATCTACGATACGCAGTTATCCACCATCTCCACTCCGGGCAAGGTGTTCGACAGCGCCCTGTCTTCCAATGTTAACCTGCTTGACGCCGCCCAGACGGTGGACGGGGTCAAGACCTATGTCAGCAGCCTCACCGTTACCAGCGTGCTCGGCGTGCCGCAGGTGGAACTGGCGGACAATGTGAAGGTGTCTTCCACGGCCTCCATGGAAGAGGGCGGCGGGGTGCGTATCTCCAGTAACACATATATAGTAGGCTTCGCTTCCGCTACCAAGTATTACGGCGACGGTTCCGGCCTGACTAATCTTCAGGTAGCCGGCGACAACCTGGGCAACCACATCGCCGCGCAGGCCCTGAATATGGCCGACCAGCAGATAATTAATATCTCCTCATTAACCGTGACCGGCGCCGACGCGGCCACCGGCTACAGCGTGTCGCTGAGCTCCGGTATCTACATGCCGGCCGGCCGCGTGGAAGCGGGCCTGTACTCCGGTTCGGGCGCCCTGCTTACGGAACTTAACGCCTCCAACCTGGCTCTCGGCACGGTGCCCCTGGCGCGGCTGTCCGGCATCACCAATAATGAGATAGCAGCCAATGCCGGCATCTACGATACACAGCTGACCACCATTTCCACACCGGGAAAGGTGTTCGACAGCGCCCTGTCGGCCAATGTGAACCTGCTCGGCTCCGCCCAGACGGTGAGCGGGGTGAAAACCTATATCAGCAGCCTCACCGTCACCAGCGCGCTGGGCGCGCCGCGGGTGGAACTGGGCGAAGGAGTGTTTATTTCTTCCACGGCCTCCATTGAGCAGGGCGGCGGGGTATACGCTTCCACCAACCTGTTCGTGGCCGGCTTTGTTTCCGCCACGAAGTATTATGGCGACGGCTCCGCGCTGAACAACCTTACTGTTCCCGGGGATAACCTGGGCAACCACCTGGCCACCGGCACTCTGAATATGGCCGGCTTCCAGATAATGAATATCTCTTCCCTTACTGTTACCGGTTGGGACCCCGATACCGGCTACAGCCTGTGGCTGAGCTCCGGCCTGAACATGCCGGACGGCCGCGTGGAAGCCGCCCTGTATTCCGGTTCAGGCGAACTGCTGACCGAACTGAACGCCTCCAACTTGGCTCTCGGCACCGTGCCCCTGGTGCGGCTGGCCGGTATAACCAACGCCGAAATAGCCGCGGCTGCCGGTATCTATGATACGCAGCTGTCCACTATTTCCACTCCGGGCAAGGTGTTCGACAGCGCGCTGTCGGATAATGTCGGCCTGCTGGACGCCGACCAGACGGCAACGGGCATTAAGACCTTCACCAGCAGCGTTACCGTGGCGGAGCTGTTCGGCGTCCCGCGGCTGCAGCTGGCCGACAATGTGTTCATTTCTTCCACCGCCGAGGCCGCCCAGGACGGGGGGGTATACGTTTCCACCAACGCGTTCTTCTCCGGCAATGTCACTGCCGTGAAGTTCTACGGCGACGGTTCCGGGCTGAACAACCTTAATGTTCCCGGGGACAACCTGGGTAATCATCTCGCCACCACAACGCTGGACATGGCGAATTTCCAGATAGTCAACATATCGTCGCTGACCGTTACCGGCACGGACGCTGCTACCGGCTACAGCGTGTCGCTGAGCTCCGGTCTTTACATGCCGGACGGCCGCGTGGAAGCGGGGCTGTACTCCGGCTCGGGCGCGCTGCTCATCGACCTTGACGCCTCCAACCTGGCCCGCGGCACCGTGCCGCTGGAGAGATTGTCCGGCATCACGAACGCCGAACTGGACGCGGCCGCCGGCATCTACGATACGCAGTTGGCCACCATCTCCACCCCCGGCAAGGTGTTCGACAGCGCCCTGTCGGACAATGTGAACCTGCTCGACGCCGCCCAGACAGTAGGCGGGGTGAAGACCTATGTCAGCAGCCTTACCGTTACCAGCGTGCTGGGTACGCCGCAGCTGCAGTTCGAGGATAATGTTTTCGTTTCCTCCACGGCTTCCGAGAACGAGGGCCGCGGGGTTTATGTTTCCAGTAATCTCTACGTAGTGGGCTATACTTCGGCCGCCAAGTTCTTCGGCGACGGTTCCGGCCTGACCAATCTTCAGGTAGCCGGTGATAACCTTGGAAATCACGTCGCCACGCAGGACCTGAACATGGCCGATAACTATATAGCGAACGTGGCCTCGCTCAGCGTTACCGGCACTGATGCGGCTACCGGCTACAGCCTGTGGCTGAGCTCCGGCCTGAACATGCCGGACGGCCGCGTGGAGGCCGCGCTGTACTCCGGCTCCGGCGAACTGCTGACGGACCTGAACGCCTCCAACCTGGCCAGCGGTACGGTGCCCCTGGCAAGGCTGGCCGGCATCACTAATAACGAGATCGCTTCGGACGCCGGCATCTACGATACGCAGCTGTCCACCATCTCCACCCCCGGCAAGGTGTTCGACAGCGCCCTGTCGGACAATGTGAACCTGCTCGACGCCGCCCAGACCGTTGCCGGGATAAAGACCTTCACCAGCAGCGTCACGGTCAATAACGTCATGGGCGCGCCGCTGGTGCGGCTG
>PEXO01000377.1 GCA_002779045.1 Elusimicrobia bacterium CG08_land_8_20_14_0_20_59_10
GAAAATCCTGGATAAAGAGCGCAGCGGCATACTTGGCGATGAAGTCTTTCGCAAGCGCCTCCAAAAAACAGCAGTGTAAAAAGGTACCTTTTAAGTGGTACTTTTCCTCGAGTCCCGTTACTCCACGGTACCGTCATTCATATCGCTGGCGAGTTTCGCGAGAGCTTCTTCCTTCTGGCGGGCGAATTCGCGCGCTTTTTCAAGGGTAACCTGGGCGAAGTGAATAGCCTGGTTGGGCGCGTACTGCGCCAGCAGGTCCACGTCGGCGCTTATCACGTTGAAGATGCGCGGGTAGCCGCCGGTGGTCTGCCTGTGGCGGAGCAGTATGATGGGGCCATCGGGCGTGAGCTGGACTGTGCCGTCAGCCACGGCCCCCGATATCATGTTGCCCATGTCGCAGGTCAGCGCCGGCTCGCCGGCCAGCCGCATTCCCATCCTGTCCATCTTGAAGGTGGTGCGCCAGGGTATTTCGAAGAACCTTCCGGGGTCCTCGAGGGAGGCGTATTCCGGGCCGGGCAGTACGCGGATGCGGCCTAAGGGGTCGGTCCAGCCGCTGACGGCGGAGAAAGGTACCGCCTCGGTCTGTGCGTGACCGCCGCCCGCGCTGTCCCTTTTTCCTTTAAAGACTTGGTCGGGGACTGCTTCGCTGCCCCTTTTTCCTTTAAAGACTTGGTCGGGGACTGCTTCGCTGCCCCTTTTTCCTTTAAAGACTTGGTCGGGGACTGCTTCGCTGCCCCTGAAGCAGAAATAGGTGTACATGCCATAGTGCCGGGCGTCGAAAGTCAGCCTGTCGCCGGGGCGAGCCTCATAAACGCGGCTGTGTTCGAGCAACTCCGGCCGTTCGTATAACTCACGGCACCTGTGGCCCCTGAGGGGCTGTTCCGGCTCGCCGGGGCCGCGGCGCAGGAACGCGTCATATCGGCTGCCGGTGAGGACGAAGCGTCCTTCAGTAAGTATCTCTATCTCCGGCGGGCTCACTATCTCCAGGGCGGGGCTGCCTTCCGGGTTGCCCAGCATCAGGTTGCCGCGCCGCAGAGAAAAGCAATCCATCGCCCCGCCGGGCGAGACCCCCAGGTGCTGTCTGCCGTAAACGGGCAGGCAGGCGGAGCCGCACATGCCGAGCTTGACCAGGCGGATATTACCCTGGATGCCGGCGGCCTTCTCGTACGCATCCAACCCGGCCCGCAGTTTGTCGGCCAGTTCAAGAGCTATAGGGGAATCGGAATGTATGCAGACGGTGTCCGCCTTGATATCGCGCCAGTCCGGCTTCGCCGGGGAGCCGCTCACGTTCACGCGGCCCCGCTTGATTATCTCCCAGGCCTGGGCCAGCGCCTCCTCGATATCGGTTATAACGCCGCCGGCCCCGCGGGCGGCCAGGGCCAGGCGGCCGGTCTTTCTATGCCAGGCATAGCGGCGGTCTATGAAAGCCTCGCGCAGCACTTTGATTCCCAGATTCCGGGCGGCTGAAGCGATTTCCGAATCGTCGGGGGCCAGCAGAGCGCCGATATTGTTGCGCTTGAGCCAGCCGGCCAGAGCGTTCGCCAGACAGGGGTCGCTGCAGGCGTCGTTATAGAGCGCGCCGTGAAATTTCACCAGCGTGGCGCCGGGCAGCAGCGCGAGCTGCGCGTCCAGGGCGGCCAGAAGCCCTGCTTCGGGCAGTTTCATCGTGGCGCGGCCGAAGTTGGTTTTGTCCGGGTAGGAGAGGTGCGCCGAGACCTTCACCCCCCGCTTCGCCGCCATAGCGCGGAAGGCTTCCACGCTGGCCTTGTCCCCGGCATGGCCGTCGCAGGCCAGGTTGGCAATGTGTATCCGTTCCATCAGCCTGCGGTCCTCGTCGTGCAGATGGCCCCTTTCGCCGATGTCGCAGTTTATCCGTATCATTCTTCTGCCTTCCTGAAGACCACGGTGTCGCCGGGTTCAATGCCGTAGAGGAGTTCCGGCTTGGTCATGCCCAGTATGTTCCAGCCGCCGGGCGACGTTTCCGGGTAGACGCCGGTCTGCTCGCCGCCTATGGCCACGGCCCCGGCCGGCACGGCAGTCCGGGGAGAGTCCAGCCGCGGAGTGACCAGGCTGGGGTCCAGGCCCAGCAGATATGGGAAATGGGGCCGGAAGCCTATCATGGCCACCAGATATTCCGGCGCCGTGTGGCGCCGTATCACTTCGTCCGCGGTAATTTTGGCATGGCCGGCCACGCGTTGTATGTCCTCGCCGTCATAGACTACCGGCAGGATATGGCGCACCGAGCGCTCCCTGAGCCCGGCCTCGTCGGCGGGGATCTCCGCAATGCAGGCGTCTATGACGCGGCGCACGACTTTCCAGTCGCACGCGGGCCCGGCGTGGGCGGCGAGCGCGGTATAGGAGGGCACCAGGTCGCGCACGCCCAGCCGCGCGAGTTCCGGGTTATTGATGAGCTTGCGAAAGACGTAGAGCACACGCAGAGAGGCGCTTTGTTGTATCTTATCCCCGAACGCCCAGCAGAGGCAGGAGTCGCCGAGGAAGAAAGTTTCTGTCTGTTTAGCTGACGGCATATGATTTCATAATATCAAAAATGCAGCCGGATTGAGGGAAGGCGGCAATGGCTTGCTCTTCCGGGTCAGGCGGCGGCAGTAACCGGCTTCTTCTCTTCTATCTTTATTTTCGGCATAAGAAGCACCGCGAAGGACAGGATTATGGCCGCGATGGAATTGAAATAGATGGAAAATTCCACGGTTATTTTTTCGGCCAGAATGCCGTTCACCATGAAGGCCAGCGGGGTTACGGCGTAGGC
>PEXO01000427.1 GCA_002779045.1 Elusimicrobia bacterium CG08_land_8_20_14_0_20_59_10
GTTCCGATGTTTTTATGGTAATGCGGGTGTCTTGGTGGTAGATTGGGAATTAAGTATTATGTCACCGGATTTCCGATTTTTGTAAAAGTCAAAAAGTTCGGAGAGGGAGGGATTTGAACCCTCGAAGGCTTGCGCCTTACAGGTTTTCGAGACCTGCTGTTTCAACCGCTCACACACCTCTCCACTTAAGGAGTAATTATATAAGATTTTGACGGAGGGGCGCTTTTATGGGGGGAAAAGCGAGAGCCCCCGCGTAACGGGGGCTCTTCACCTGGCACTGGCCAGACACTGCTGCACTACTGGGGCGAACCGGGAAGCGGGGCGACCGCGCCCGCGGACCGGAACACCGACCCGGAACGCGCCCGGCCTGAAACCGGAGAACGCCGAACCGGGGACCCGGCGGAACCGCCCCGAACAAAGAGGGGCGGACCGGGCTACCGCGCCGTGGGCCAGGATGCCCCCCACAGCCCAACCGCACCGACCTAAAACCGCCGGCGCGCTGTAGAGACCGAAACCGCTTCTAGAGTCTAACAGAGGCCGGTTGACTTGTCAAGACCCAATTTAAAATGGCGCTATCAATGGGCGCGTAAATATTATATCCTGAAGGAAGCGGGAGGACTTATGCAAAACCTTTTTCTCTTTTTACTTTTAGCCCCGGCCGGCCTCCTTATGGCCGCCCCTCAGGGACCCGGCGGCCATGACAGGCGTGAAACCCCGGAAGCCATTGCGCAGCTTACAAAAGACGCGGCGGCCCTGGAAACGCAGGTATTGGCACAACCCAAGAACACGGAACTCTATATAAAGCTCGGCTTCACCTATTCCCGGCTTAAAAAGGCCGACGACGCGCAGCGGGCTTTCGAGAACGCCGTGCGCCTCGATCCCAAAAGGGCCATCGCCCATTATATGCTGGGCCTCATCTTTGAAAAGAAAGGGCTGAAGGACCGGGCTATACAGGCCTGGAAAGCCTGCCTGGACAATACCGCCGACCCGCGCCTGCGCGACACTGCCAGGAAGCACCTGCACCACCTGGGGGCCAGATGAGAACGGCAAGAACAGCCTTGCTGCTGCCGCTGCTGCTGCTGCTGGCGGCTTGCGCTACGCCTAAAGTAGCGGTGAACCCGCGCGCGGATTTTTCCGTCATAAAGCGCGTGGCCGTGCTGCCTTTCAGCGGCAGGAACGGGGACCTGGCGACCGACCTGATGACGCAAAGCCTGGTGGCGCAGGGCGCCGACGTGGTGGAGCGGCAGCGGCTTACGGAGGTTATGAAGGAGCAGTCCTTATCCAATTCAGCCGCCTTCGACCCCGCCACGGCGAAACAGCTGGGGAAACTGCTGGGCGTGGACGCGCTCTTTGTGGGCACCGTAGCGGAAAGCACGCCGCAGTCCAGCTATATAGTGAGCAATTCCGAAAACCCCATAGTCACCAATGTCACCAAGGTGGGAAACACCACCGTCTATTCGGAAGGCTCGGTGGCGGGCATGCCCAATTCGCAGCTGCTGAGCACCACGGCCAGCGTATCGCTTATCTCCCGCATGGTTGACGTGAATACCGGCTCCATACTCTGGTCGGCCTCCATGGTGTACGAGGGCTTCGACATAAGCTCGGCGATGTCGGGAATAACCGACGCTTTCATAAGCTCGCTCTCGCCAATCTGGTCCGGCCTGTATAAAGCAAAATAGGCCCGCCGCCAGGCAGGTCGCAGCAGGATCGCCCGCTTTTAGCGGGCGATCCTGTTTTTAAAAGGAATAATTGTACCTGGTAAGCACGCTCAGGTCGGTCCCGTCATTAACGGGGTAGACCTTGTCCGTCCGGGAAATGGCCCCCACCCCGAAGGTGAGCTTGGAGCTGCGGCTCTTCATCCAGATGGTCTCGAAATTGACCGTAAGCGTGCTGTACTCCGACGGGGTAAGGGTGGAATCGTTCTCACCTGAAGACAGCGTTGTCCACAGCTGGAAAGCCACTGAGCCGCCCGGCCGGGCATAGGTAAGGCTGCCGTTCAGGGTATTATTGCCGGCGGCGGTGCCGTCCACCTTGTCTTTCGTTTCTGATTTCACCACGCCGGCCGAAGCCGACAGGCGGGTAGAGACCCTGAAGGAACCGCTGAGCGAGAACAACTGCGTGTCCAGGTCATTTGAAAGGCCGGTATTATCCCTGAAGGCGGTCTGCTGCACGGAGGCGCTGAGCGTGTTGGAACGGATCGGCTGCAGCACGGAAAAGCTCAGCGTAGTGGTCTTATTGTCCTGCACCGCGGCCGGCTCGCCCACGGCGGCGTTCATCATCCAGGAAGCGCTCAGCATGGTGCCGCCGAAAACCCTGGAAGTATTGCCGACGCTGGTCTGGGCATGCTTCGTGGTGGTCTTGGCGGGGTCGGCGTCCAGGTTGTCCTGGTAAGTATTATAGGCCAGGGAAAAGGTGCTCCAGTCGGCCGCCGGCAGCGAGGCCTCCAGGTCCAGCGTTTTCCTGTCCGGCACTATCGAAGGGCTGGCGAAGGACATGAACTGCGCGCCCACCATGGAATAGGCCGCCCTGGCGGACGCCCCCCCGCCCTTCCACTTCAGCTCCTGCTTCCAGGCGGACCCCCCCGCCTTGTCGCTGGAATTTATATCCGCCTTGTACTGGCTGCCCTGGAAATCGCCGGTGAAGGTAAACCGGCGGCTTATTTTCCAGTCCAGCAGGGCGCCATACACAAAGCTCTGCTGCGGCGCCAGCATGGTGGCGCTCGTGTCCTGGGTAATGGAAAATTCGTCGTCGCGGCTGAGCGAGGAGA
>PEXO01000354.1 GCA_002779045.1 Elusimicrobia bacterium CG08_land_8_20_14_0_20_59_10
CGTGGTGCTGGCCTTCACCGGCTGGCTGGACGACTACACCAAGCTGGTAAAGAAGAACCCCGGGGGCGCGTCCTCCGTCTTTAAATTCTCCTTGCAGTTTTTCGCCGCCATCGCCGTGGCCGGCTACCTGGCCGTCAACCCGCCCAATCCCGGTTATTCCACGCTGCTTTCCATCCCCTACGCCAAAGAAGTGTACCTTAACCTCGGCCTGATGTACGCCGCGCTGGTGATGCTGGTGATAATAGGCTCCTCCAACGCGGTGAACCTCACCGACGGCCTGGACGGCCTGGCGGCGGGCACAATAGTTTTCACCGCCCTCACCTTCGCCATACTCGCCTACTGCGCCGGCAATGTCAAGCTGGCCGCCTACTTCAAGATAATCTACGTTGAAGGGGCGGGGGAGATGACGGTCTTCCTCTCCGCGATGATAGGCTCCTGCCTGGGCTTTTTGTGGTACAACGCGCACCCGGCGGAAGTGTTCATGGGCGACACCAGCTCGCTTTTCCTGGGCGGGACCATAGGCGTAGCGGCCATAGCGGCCAAGCAGGAACTGCTGCTGCCCATAGCCGGCGGGATCTTCCTGGTGGAAACCCTGTCGGTCATCATGCAGATGGGCTCCTACAAACTAAGGAGCAAGAAGCGGCTCTTCCTTATGGCGCCGATACATCACCATTTCGAGTTGAAGGGAATAGCTGAATCCAAGATAACGGTGCGTTTCTGGATCACGGGGATAATGCTGATGCTGATTGCCCTGTCCTCGCTGAAGATACGCTAGGCGGCTGGGCGGAGGGGCGGCTGGCGGTCCGGCAAAGATCTATGTTCATCCCTGAGAATTTCAAAGGCAAAGGGGCACTGGTAATAGGCGCGGGCCGCTCCGGCATTGCCTGCGCCAACCTCCTGGCCGCTAACGGTTTTAAAGTGCTCCTGACCGAATCCCAAAGTACCGGGAAAATAAAAGACCGCCTTAAAAAGCTGCCGCGCGGGGTCAAAACCGAGACCGGCGGCCATACAAAAGCCGTTTTCTCCTGCGGCTTCGCCGTAAAAAGCCCGGGCCTGTCCCGCTCGAACCGGCTTATAATTTCGCTCAAAAAAAAGGGCATCCCCGTTTTCAGCGAGATAGAGACGGCGCTGGCGTTCTCCCGCGCGGCCCGGCTGCTGGCCGTGACGGGGACAAACGGCAAGACCACCACCACTATTCTTCTGGGAGCAATAATGAAAGCGGCGCTCCGGCCGGGCGCCCGGGCACTGGTCTGCGGCAATGTCGGCATACCTGCCGCGGAAGCGGCGCCGAAAGCGCGCGGCCGCGACGCCGTGGTAATGGAAGTCTCCAGCTACCAGTTGGAGGACAGCTCCGGCATAAAACCCGCGGCGGCCTGCCTGCTCAATATTACACCTGACCACCTTGACCATCACGGCAGCCTGGCCGCTTATGTAAAGGCGAAGGGGAAGATCTTCAAGTACCAGGACTCCGCAGGCTGCTGCGTCTTTAATTACGAGGACGCCCGGTGCCGCCGGCTGGCCAAACGCTGCCCTGCCCGGACCCTTTTCTTTTCCTCGAAACGCGCGAAAGGCCCGCTGAACGCCTGGGCCGCAGCCGGGAAACTTTATTTCAGGCTGAACGGAACAGAATTCGCGGTAAAACCGCCCGCCCTGCCCGGCGCGCACAACCTGGAGAACGCCATGTGCGCCGCGCTTATGGCCCTGCACCAGGGGGTAAAGCCGGGAATTATAAAAAAAGTTTTTTCCGCGTTCAAAGGGGTTGAGCACCGGTTAGAACCGGCGGGGAAAGTGCGCGGTGTCTCCTTCATTAACGACTCCAAGGCCACCAATGTGGAGTCCACCCTTGTCGCTCTTAAAGCCCTGGGCGCCGGAAAGAACACCTGGCTGATACTGGGAGGGCAGGACAAGGGAAACCCTTATGCCCCGCTCATCGGGCTCATAAAGGAACATGTTAAAGCGGTAGTAACGATAGGCGCGGCCGCCCGGAAGATAGAGCGCGAACTGGCGGGCGCGGCCCCGCTGATAACCGCCGTGACGCTGAAGAACGCCTGCCGCGGGATACTCGCCCTTGCCTCACCGGGAGACGTAGTACTCTTTTCTCCCGCCTGCGCTTCGTTCGACCAGTTCAGGGATTTCGAGGACCGCGGCCGCAGGTTCAAAGCGCTGGTAAAAGAACTTAAATGACCCTCCTGCGACGCGGCATTAAAGCTTCCAAACCCGCGCGCGGCGGCGGGGGGGACTTCGCCCGCAGGCGGGCCTCTTCACATAACACCATCTACAACCGCAGCCTGAAGTACATAAACTACCCTTTCTTCTTCATAGTGATGTCACTGCTGCTGCTGGGAGCGGTTTCACTTTTTTCGGCAAGCGCCATTTACGCCGAGAATAAGGGCCTGGGCGCGCTTTTTTACACCCAGCGCCAGGCATTGTGGATGCTGATAGGCCTGGGGTTTGCCGTATTCGCCGCCAGGACCGACCTGGAAAGGCTGCGCCGCTTCATCAAGCCCGCATTCGCGGCCACGGCTTTCCTGCTGCTGCTGACGCTGTTCATGCCGCCGATAGCCAATGTGAGGCGCTGGATACCGCTCGGCTTCATGAAGCTGCAGATGAGCGAGTTCGCCAAGATAGCGGTAGTGCTGTACCTGGCCGATTTCATTGACCGCAATATAAGCGCCATACAGGCCGACTGGCGCCGCGTAATAAAACCTTTCTGCGCCTCCTGCGTGATCTTCCTGCTGATAGCGGCCGAGCCGGACCTGGGCACGCCGGCGCTCCTTTTCGTGGTAATGATGTTCCTCTTCTTCACCTCCGGGATAAAGCTGCGTTTCATAATGGGGCCGCTTGCTGCGGCGGTTTTCATACTGCTAATAGAGATCTTTCGCCACCCCTACAGGCTCGAGAGGATGATGACCTTTATGTCTCCCATCAAACATGCGGCCGGGGCGGGCTACCAGCTTACGCAGTCGCTGCTGGCGGTAGGCTCCGGCGGCTGGTTCGGCAAGGGACTGGGCGCTTCCAAGCTCAAGCTCCTCTACCTGCCCGAGGCGCATACCGACTTTATTTTTTCGATAATGGCCGAGGAGATGGGGCTGGCCGGCGGCCTTCTTATAGTGGGGCTCTTTACCGCGCTGCTGGTGAAAGGAGCGCGCATCGCCCGCAATGCGCCAAGCCTTTACACTTCGCTGGCGGCTTTCGGCCTTACGCTTGTGCTGACGCTGCAGGCCTTTTTCAATATCTCCATGGCCATAGGCCTTCTCCCTACCAAGGGCATACCCCTGCCCTTCTTCTCGTATGGCGGCTCGTCTATACTGGCCTCGCTGATCATGACCGGCATAATACTTAATATCTCGGCGCACAGGAGCGGCACGCGATGTTAGCAAAGAGACGCATCATTATCGCTTCCGGGGGCACCGGCGGGCATTTTTATCCGGGCTTCGCGCTGGCGCAGGAACTGCGCGCGCGCGGCTGGCAGGTGCTGTTCCTGGTAAAAAAGGAAGACATCGCCATACCCGCCCTGGAAGCGGCGGACCTGCCTTACGCCGAAACGGACATGACCTCTCTTCCGCGTTCCCTTAACCCGGCGGCGCACATTTCTTTCCTTTTTAAATTATGCGGTTCGCTGGCGCTCGCGCGCCGCATCATCTCCGATTTCCGCCCGGAAGCAGTGCTGGGAACGGGCAGCTATATCGCCTTTCCGGCAGTACTGGCTGCGCGCCTGGCCGGGACCGGGGTCTACATACACGAATCCAATGCCCGGTTCGGGCTGGGCAACCGCCTGGCCGCGGGTTTCTGCCGGAAGGCCGCCCTCGGCCTTCCCGTCCCCGACAATCCTTTCGCCGGTAAATGCGTGCTGATCGGCACCCCCGTACGGAAGGATTTCGCGCTCCACCCCGAGCGCGGGGAGGCGAGGCGGGCGCTGGGCCTTGCGGAAGATAAGTTCACCGTGCTGCTCTTCGGCGGCAGCCAGGGCGCCCGCAGGCTGAACGCGGCCATGGTAAAGAGCGCGGCCCGGTTCAGGGGAAAATTCCAGCTGGTACACCTGGCCGGCCGCAAGAATTTCGCGGAGGTAAGCGCCGCGTACTCGGAAGCGGGACTGTCCGGGGCCGCGGATATCAAGCTTTTCGATTACCGCGAGGATATGCCGCTGGTGTACGCGGCGGCGGACCTGGTTGTTTCGCGCTCCGGAGCGGGAACGGTAGCCGAACTGGCCGCGCTGCGCAAACCCGCGGTACTGGTGCCGCTGCCCTCCGCGGCCGGAGGACACCAGAAGGCCAATGCCCTGGTGCTGGCCGCCGGCGGCGCGGCCGTCTGTGTGGAAGAGGGCCCGGATCTCGACGAGGCACTGGCAAAAAGCCTGGAAGGATTCCTGGCTGAACCTTCCCGCGCCGCGGAAATGGCGCGCAATTTCGCTAAGGCGGGCATCCCCGACGGCCTGAAAGCCGCCGCGAGGCTGGCCGACCTTATAGAAGCCGCAAAAAACTGAACTCGGGAGGAAACTTATGGAAATCGAAAAAGGCTCAAAGTGGGTAAAGTTCGCGGTAATGGAAAATTTCATGCGCGACGTGTTCAAAGGCGTGGGAGTTCCCGCCGCCGAGGCGGCCGTCTGCGCGGACGTGCTGATAACCGCCGATAAGCTCGGCATTGATTCACACGGCGTTTCCCGGCTCAAGCCCATATACTATAACCGCATTAAGCAGGGCATACAGCTGCCGAAGACCCGGTTCGAGATAGTGCGCGAGACCCCGACCACCGCCGTGATAGACGGGCATAACGGCATGGGCCACGTGATAGCCAGGCGCGCCATGGAGATCGCCATCAGGAAAGCGAAAAAATTCGGCCTGGGCATGACCGCGGTGCGGAATTCCACACATTACGGCATAGCCGGGTACCATTCGCTGCTGGCGTCCAAGGCCGGTATGATAGGCATAACCGGCACCAATGCCCGCCCTTCGGTGGCGCCCACCTTCGGCGTGGAGAACATGATGGGGACCAACCCGCTCACCTTCGCCATACCCACCGACGAGAAGTTCCCGTTCCTGCTGGACTGCGCCACACCTATAACCCAGCGCGGCAAGATAGAGGTGTATGCCAAGCTCGGCAAGAAACTGCCGAAAGGCTGGGTGATAGACGAAAAGGGAAATTCCAAGACCGATTCCAGCGCTGTGCTCAAAGACCTGGTGGCCGGCACGGCCGCGCTGGTACCGTTGGGCGGCATCGGCGAGGAACTGGCGGGCTACAAAGGCTACGGCTACTGCGCCGTGGTGGAGATACTTTCCGCGGCGCTGCAGAACGGGGCCTACATGAAGATGCTGCTTGGCGTGGACAAGAACGGCAAAAAGATACCTTACCCGCTGGGGCATTTCTTCCTCGCCATTAACATAGCGGCCTTTACCAGCCTGCGCTCTTTCAAGAAGACCGCCGGCAACATACTGCGCGGGCTCCGCGCTTCGAAGAAAATGCCGGGCGCGAAACGCATTTATACCGCAGGAGAAAAAGAGCACCTGACCTGGCTGTACCGGCGCGGCAGGGGCGTGCCCCTTAACAAGGAAACCCAGAAGGAGATCCTGGCCATGCAGGCGGAGCTGGGACTGAAGAAATATAAGTTCCGGTTCTAACCCAACCGCGGCCCTATGTCTGAAGACGCAAAAGCCAGATCAGCGCTGTATGCCGGGGTATTGCTTTTTTTCCTCACGCTGGGGGGGCATACCCTGCAGCTGGAGCCGGTCAACAACCAGTTCTTCGCCTTTGCCGCCTGGACCTGCCTGCTCCTTTTCAGCGTGGTACTCTACCGGGCAAAAGGCTCCTCCCCGCTGGTGTCCCGCACCGAGGAATTCCTGGTACTGGCACTTTGGTCGGCTTTTTTCGGCGCCTGCTTCGAACTGCTGAACCTGCGTCTCGGGCTGTGGCAGTATACTTCCCAGCCGCTCACACTTTCCACGCGCTGGACCGGCCGCCTCCTTTCCTGGGCTGTCATGCTGCCCTTCCTGTTCACTACCACCGAACTGATAGGTGTTCTCAGGCCTTTCCGCAAGGTAAAAATTACGCCGTTCTCTCCGCCAAAGAACAGCACCGGTATAATGTACGCGGCAGGAGCCATAATGCTTGCGCTGGCCCTGCTCCTGCCAGGGTATTTTTCCGCGCTGCTCTGCTGCGCCTTTTTCCTGCCGGCCGAAGCGCTCAACCTGAGGCTGGGTCTGCCCTCCCTGCTGCGGGAACTGCAGGCCGGGCTGCCGGAAAAGACCTGTAATCTCCTCGCCTCCGGAACCCTCTGCGGGCTGCTCTGGAACTATTGGAACAGCCTGGCGGGGGGGAAATGGGAATACCTGCTGTCTTTCGAGGCCGGAACGCGGCTGGCGGGCCTCCCGGCCGCGGGCTACGCCGCCTTCGCGCTATTCGCGGTCGAAGCTTATTCCTTATATAGTCTGGCTGCTTATTCCCGGGGGGGAAAGAACTGGGAAGAAGGCGCCTGGACCCTGCCGGGCAGGCAGCCGCCTTTCTGGGCCGCCCCGGCCTCATTCTTAGTGATAGTAGCCGCCTTATACGCAGCCCTGCGCCTGGCGGATTCCTTTGCGACAGCTGCCTTCCTCGGCTGGGTATAAACCCAAAAGGCCCATCTTACCCATAGGCCCATTGGCCCCTCAACATAGGCCACAGGGGTATTGACAATTGTCAACCCGGCCTGTATAACATAGTGGCAAAAAGTTGCGGATTAAAAAGCGTGGACCGGAGGAGTTATGAAAAGCCTTATGAAGATTACACTGAGCGCCGTGATACTGCTCGCGCTTCCCATACTTACCTTCGCACAGGCCAAGAGCATATACGGCTCCGATAACCGGCTGGATTATTTCGAATCAGCCTCCGACATGCAGACCCTCTCCAACTCCGTGGTTTCCTTCTGGAAATCCGCCAAGGTTACGGAATCCGGCGGAAACTACAAACTGACCACCAGGACCTTTAAGGACGCCCTGGGCCTCTGCCCCGGTGAGAAGTTCGAGGACCAGCCCATAGGCGCCTTCTGCTCCGGCTCGCTGGTGGGCGAGGATATGGTGATGACGGCCGGTCACTGCATAAAGGACGACGCGGCCTGTAAGGACGTCAAGCTGGTATTCGGCTACAAGGTGGCCAAGAAAGGCGCTGCCGCCACGACCACCGTGGCCAAGAGCGAGGTCTATAGCTGCTCCAAGATAGTCAAGCGCTTCCTCGGCGGCGAGCCCGGCTCGTCCAATCCCGCGGGACAGAGCCTGGGAGCCGACTATGCCCTCATCAAGCTGGACCGCAAAGTGACCGGCCACAAGCCCCTGCCGGTGAACAGGGCGCAGAACCTCAAGAAAGGCGGGAAGATGTTCGTGATGGGACACCCGGTGGGCCTGCCTGTTAAGGTAGCCGCGGGCGCCTCGGTGCGCGACGCCGGCAAGATCGGCTACTTCGTGGCGGACCTGGACACCTTCGGCGGCAATTCGGGATCGCCGGTCTTCAACGCCTCCACCAAGAAGATAGAGGGCATACTGGTGCGCGGCGACACCGACTTCATAAAGAGCCCCGCGGGCTGCACCACGATGGCCACCTATGAACAGACCGGCGGCCGCGGCGAGGACGTGACAAAGGTCTCGTCCCTGTCGGCCTATATCCCCAGGCTCCCGGGCGAGAAATCGGCGACAGAGTATATAGACATAGCTCCGGCCATGACGCCGTATATAGCGGCGCCTGACGCTACTTCGGTCAGGTTCTGACAGATCGGACTAAGATGAAAAGAGACCCCCCTGCGACGGGGGGTCTCTTTTTTACAGGCCGGAAACAAATTGAACGGAAAGGCCGATATGTTCTAGGATTACCATAAGACCGGCAATTGCGGCGGATCTCCCGCCAGCCGGCTCCGCGCGGAACAAGCAGAAAAAAGGATCAAAGAACCGCCATGAAAACAGCGCGCATGACCATTATCCTCTCCCTCCTGATGCTGTCAACGGGTATGCGGCAGGAAGCTCTTGAGAACGCCAAAAGCCCGGCTATAGTGTTCTTGAGCGACTTCGACATCGCGGACGATTCCGTCTCGCAATGCAAAGGGGTTATCGAATCGGTTTTCCCCGGGGCCAGGGTTACCGACATGACGCACGAGGTGCCGCCCTACGATATCCGCATCGCCTCTTTTTACCTGGCCGATTCCGCCCTGGCCTGGCCGGCAGGCACGGTATTCCTCGCCGTGGTGGACCCCGGGGTGGGGACTTCCAGGAAAAGCGCGGCCCTGAAGACTAAAACCGGGCACTTCTTCGTGGGACCGGACAACGGGATCTTCACGCTGGCCATGCGCCGGCTTGGCGTAGACAAGCTCATCTCCATAGAGAACCCGGCCTACATGAGGAAAACCGTAACCACCACCTTCCATGGGCGGGACGTGTATTCGCCGGCGGCGGCCTGGCTGGCGCGCGACCCCTCCGTGCTTGAGAAATTCGGCCCGGCACTGACGGAACCGGTGCTGCTGGACTGGCCTGTCCCGGCTCCGGGAACCGGGACGGTAACGGGAACCCTGCTGCGCGTTGAACCGCCCTACGGGAACATCTGGACGGATATAGAGGAAGCCGCGTTCCGGGGCACTGGAATTAAGGAGGGAGACACCCTTGAAATAAGGCTGGAGGGACGGGTATTGCCCCTTCCTTTCGTAAGAACCTTCGGCGACGTGCGAAAAGGAGAACCGCTTGCCTATATTAACTCGCGCGGCCTTCTCTCGCTCGCGCTTAACATGGGGAACTTTTCGCAAAAGTACGGGCTCCAGGCCGGCCGGGCCGTAACCGTGACCCTGTCCGCGTCCGGCGGCAAATAAGGTCCAATTCCCGTCATCCGCCCCGCGGCCCCTGCGGGCGGCTTTATGTTTTAGTCTTCCCTGCGCACCGTTTCCGGAGAAAAGGCCGGCAGGCAGATGGCGATGTATTCCGCGCCCTCCGGCTCCGGAGTGGAATAATGGACCCTTTCGCCCGGCTCCATGATAATGGCCTGCCCGCCGCGCACCTCAAAGGTCCCGGAACGCGTTGCCACTTTAAGCATTCCCTTAAGCACCAGCGTGTACTCGGTAAACCGGGGCTCCTGCGGCGGCTCTTCCCAGCCGGCGGGGCTCACCATGCGGGCCACGCTTATAGTGGTGGTTTTGGAACTCTCTCGCCCAATATATTCCTCTATTTCCTTCGGCTTGTTGCCCGCCGCCTGAACTATGGCAGGCTCTTTGATAAATATCGCCATAATAACTCCACCCCCTGTTGTTTTATAAATTCTATCTTACTTGGGGGGTGAAAAACCAGTTTGCGCGGGCGCTCCGCTACCGCTATAATATCGGGATGGGCGTCCACACCTCCCGGCAGTCCCTTTAACATGAACGCGGTCGAATTGCGCGGGCTGACAAAAAAATATGAGGACTTCGAGGCCGTTTCAGGCCTGGATCTTTCGGTAAGTACCGGGGAGATCTTCGCGCTGGTGGGCCCCAACGGGGTGGGGAAATCCACTACGCTTAAGATGATAGCCACGATACTCACGCCCACGGCCGGTACCATCTCCGTGTTCGGCCTGGACACGGTACGCGACGCGGCGCGCGTACGGGAAGTAATAAGCTACCTGCCGGAGGAGGCCGGGGCCTATAAGAACCTGACCGGACGGGAATACCTGGATTTTATGGCGATGGTGTTCCTGAAAGATCCCGCCAGGGCGGCGGAGGCGGTAAAATTCGGCGTGGAACTTTGCGGGTTGGGGGACAAACTACGGGAAAAGATCAAGACCTACAGCAAGGGCATGGCGAGGAAGCTCCTGCTGGCCCGGGCAGTGATGATACGCCCTAAACTGGCTATTCTCGACGAGCCTACCAGCGGGCTGGATATTATAAACGGCTACGAGATACGCAAGACGATAAAACAGCTGGCCGCCGGCGGCACGACCTTCATCATCTCCAGCCACAACATGGCCGAAATAGAATTCCTTTCCGGCCGCATAGCGGTGATAAACAAGGGGAAGCTCCTGGCCTGCGACACCCCGGCGGCGTTAAAAGCCAAATTTTCGACGCAAGACCTGGAAGAGGTGTTCGTGGAGCTTGCAGGATGAGGCTATTCATAGTCCTGTTCAGGAAGGAAATAAAAGAGCTGCTTACGCGGCAGCTCATAATTTCCATCGCCGCGATGCTCTTTATCTTCGCGGTTATAGGCAAATCCGTAGGCAGCCACAGCCGCTCTTCCGGCGGCCGCAACTCCGTTGTGCTGCTGGACCTGGACCGCTCCCCGCTTTCGGCGCGCGTAGCCGCGGCCATGCGGGGCGCCAAAGCGGAGGTTCTGGCCTCCGGGGCGGCGGAGATAGGCGCGGCGCTCGAAGACCCGCGCTACTCCGGGGAAAATTCTTTCGTCCTTATCCCGGCCGGGCTGGAAAAAGAGGTATCGGGGGGGACAGCTTCCCGCATCGAGTATTACTCGCGCTTCCGCCGGGACGCTTCCGGCCTGGGGCCGGCGCTTGCGGCCGGGAGGATCAAGAAGCTTTCTTCGGCCGTTTCCGGAGCGGTCAGCTCCTGGCTGCTGGAACGCCGGCTGCCGGGACTCCCCGCGGACCTGGTAAGGAACCCGGCGCCGGCGAAGGAATTCGCGGTGATAGACGGCCGCATGGAACAGGTGCCGGTGGCCCAGGTAGTCGCCTTCATGCAGTCCCAGTCCTACTTCTTCCCGATGGCCGTTTTCTTCATAGTCATGCTTTCCGCGCAGATGATAATGACCGCGGTGGCCAGCGAAAAGGAGAACAAGACCCTGGAAACGCTTTTAAGTTCCCCTGTTGACAGGCGCCTGCTGGTACTGTCGAAACTTACCGCCTCCACGGCCATAGCAGCCGCGCTGTCGCTGGCGTATATGTTGGGGATGCGCTCCTTCATGTCGGGAATAAACAGTATAGCCGGCGCCGGCCCGGCCGCGGCGTCCGCGGACGCGCTGGCCAGGCTGGGCCTGATAATGACCCCCGCCGGGTACCTGCTCACCGGGCTTTCGGTGCTTTTCTGCATACTCTGCGCCATCTCCATAGCGTTCATACTGGGCATACTCGCCGAGGACGTGAAAAGCGTGCAGACCCTGCTTAGGAAGCGTAACGAAATAACTGAAGCATTTGGAGGCTCAGATTTGAGGCGGATGCGAGGCGCGACGAACGAGCATACCGGTGGTCT
>PEXO01000117.1 GCA_002779045.1 Elusimicrobia bacterium CG08_land_8_20_14_0_20_59_10
GGTTTTTGAATGGAACCCGCCGAGTTTTCCCGCGCCTACTACTCCAAAACGCATTTTCTTTTGTTTTGCGGCCATAGTATCCTCTAACAGCGCCGTTCGAACGGCGGACCGGAAAAACCTGTTCCGTATTTTACTATTCTACTAAATATGGCGGAGATATGGCTTGTCCGGGCGCTCAAGTCAGGTCTGTCGCTGCGGAAGACGGCGCCTTGGGGGAGCTGGTGTCGGGCAGCAGTGCCTGACACCAGGCTGAAAAAACCCCGGGAGGCCGGGGTTTTTTATCGGCTGCCGGGAACGTTATTTGCCGTTTTTCTTTTCCAGTGCCCGCTTGAGCATTTCTCCCATGGAGCCGACCGCCGGCGCGTCCGACCGGGTCTGGTATTTCTCCAGCGTGGCGGCGCTCTCCTCTTCCTCGCGGCTTATCTCGGCCGGGACCAGCGAGATGCGCCTGTTCTTCAGGTCTACCGCCTCCACGCGCACCTCTATGGCTTCCCCCACTTTGAGGACTTCGTCCGGGTGGTTCACGCGGCGTTCGCCCGACAGCCGGGACACGTGGATAAGCCCGTCCACGCCCTCGCCAAGGGTGACGAAGGCGCCGAAGGGCGCGAGACGCGAGATGGTGCCGGTATGGTAGGAACCGGGGGGCCAGTTGCGGTCCGCCGTGTCCCAGGGGTCGGGCAGCGCGTCTTTCAGGCTGAAGGAGATCTTTTCGTTGGGCCAGTCGAGCTTCTTTATAATAACCTCCACTTCCTGGCCCGGTTTAAGGACATCTTCCACTTTTTCGGTCCTGCCCCAGGCTATTTCCGACACCGGCAGCAGGCCTTCCAGCCCGCCGATGTCCACGAAGGCGCCGAATTTCTGTATGGAGGTAATAGTGCCGCGTACCTTGTCCCCTTCTTTCAGCGTTTCTTTGAACGAGGAGGCCTTTTCCTGCCGCTCGTTCTCAAGTATGCCTTTGCGCGAGAGCACCACATTACGTTCAGAGAGTTCTATTATCTCGAAGGTCAGGGACTTGCCGATATAATCCGCCTTGTTCTCTTCGCGGCGTATGCCTATCTGCGAGAAGGGGCAGAAAGCGCGGGTGGCTCCTATCGTGATCTCAAAACCGCCTTTCACTTCCTTTGAAACCGTGCCTTGTACGGGTATGCGGCTGCGGAAAGCGTCACCCAGCTGCGCCCGGGCCGCGGGGCCTGCGCCGATCTTTACGGTAAAATGCATCTCGCCTTCTTCCGAGCGCAGGAACCAGGCGCGTATGGTGTCTCCCTCTTTTACCGTCAGGTTCCCGCCGGCGTCCTTAAATTCGTTTACGGAAATATAGCCCTCGCCTTTGCCGCCCACCTCTATCAGCGCCCATTCGGGGGTCAGCTTAACTATGCGGGTCTCCACCTTCTGGCCAGGGTCCATCCTGGAGGGTTCTTCATAGCTTTGTTCGAACATTTGCTCGAAACTTTCTTCGGTATCGCTGCCATCCTGGCGGTTGTCGGTGTTCATGGGTTCCTCGTATGGGCGGTTTTGGCGGGGTCAAATTCGGTATTACCTCTACATTATAGCTTTACAGGGGGCAGGATTGGAAATTCATGCCTGCCTGAGACATTTCCGGTGAGCGGCCGGGCATTCTGGCGTGGAACAAGAAAGGCAGGAATGGTATACTTGCAATCCGGGGAAGAACAATGATGAAGAAAATGATCGCTTTTGTGCTGCTGGCCGCGCTCTGCGCGCCGGCTTCTGCGGCGCCTAAAGCAGACAAATGGGATTTCAGGAACGAAACCATTTACTTCGTTATGACCGACAGGTTCGTGGACGGGGACCCCGGCAACAACAATATCTACGGCGACGAGTATAAGCCGGGTAATCTCAAATACTACCAGGGCGGGGATTTCAAGGGACTGATGCAGAACCTGGACCATATAAAGGATATGGGGTTCACCGCGATATGGATAACCCCGCCGGTGGCGCAGCCCCCGGGGCGCTACCAGAACCAGGACGGCTCTTATGACGCCGCCGGGTACCACGGCTACTGGGCCTGGGATTTCTCAAAAATAGACCCGCACCTGGAGTCGAAGGGGGCTTCTTACGCGGACCTGATAAGCGCGGCGCACGCCAAAGGCCTGAAGATAATACAGGACATTGTGACCAACCACGGTCACGGCGGCTGGGTGCACCCGTCGGTGAAGTGGTACGATCACAAGGGGCAGGTGTCCGGGCTCGGTAAAACTTTCGACTACAATAATGATACGCGGAACTGGTTCCGCCACAGCGGGCCGGCCATAGCGGACCTGCTTGACTTTAATGAGGACAACCCCGAAGTGGTCAAATGGTTTGTTGATATTTACAAGGGCTATCAGAACCTGGGCGTGGACGCTTTCCGCATAGACACCGTAGCCTGGATGAAGCCGGAGTTCTGGAAGACCTTCACCACGGAGCTGCACAAGAATAAAAAAGATTTTTTCCTGTTCGGCGAGGTATGGACCAACGGCGATATCAACTGGCTCGCCGGCTATACCGGCCTGGCCCCCGGCGACCCGATGAATTCCGCCATGAGCGTGCTGGACATGCCGGGCTCCTCAATGGGCTCCTGGGGGCAGTTCGAGGCCGTGTTCAAGGGCGGGGAATACACGAACGTGGACAAGGTGCTGTCGCAGGACGGAAAATACAAGGACGCCACCTATCTTGTGACCTATCTTGATAACCACGACAAACCGCGGTTCAACGGCCCCGGCTGGGACGGCAGCGCGGCCTCCACGGAGCAGTATTTCGACGCGCTTAATTTTTATTTCACCGCGCGCGGCATCCCGTGCGTCTACTATGGGACGGAGGTCCGGATGGTTGGCGGTAATGACCCGGATAACCGCAAATACCTCGGGCTGGAGGGCATAAAAGCCGCCAGGACGGATCCCGTTTACCTGCGCCTTAAAAAGCTCAACGCCGTGCGGCGCGCAAGCCCGGCCCTGCTGAAGGGCGCGCAGAAGAAGCTTTATGCCTCAAAGGACCAGTATGTTTTCAAGAGGGAATACGGCGGTGAAAGGGTTTTCGTCTTCCTTAATAAGGGCGCCGGCGGAGCTTCCATAAATATCGGGAATATTCCCCCGGGGAACTATACGGATATCTGCAGCGGTAAGACCTTCGCCGTGAAAAAGGGCAGGTTCGCCGTAAATATCCCGGCGCACGGCGTCCGGGTGCTGACGAGCGGCGCCGTTAAAGGCGAGCCCTGGAAGCTGCCCGATGCCGCGGATGCGGCCCGGCCGCACCTGTCGTAAAGGAAGTGCCTGGCGGTCCGACCCTGGTGACGGAAAAAAAGGCCCGGGGGTAGCCCCCGGGCCTTTTCTATACAAGTTCGGGCTTACTCTGCCTGCCAGACGGAGTCGGTCCAGGTTATGAACTCGTCCCACTGGCTGTCTTTCGACAGGGAGAGGTCGGCATACCTGGTCTCGAAGATGCCGGCCAGCTGGTCGGGTATCTTCTTGAGCTTCAGCGTGGTGTTGATAGCCAGGCCGCCAACCTTGGTGTAGTCGTAGCCGTTCTCGGTGTCCCCGCCTATGCCCACACTGCGCATCACCAGGCCGTTCTTTATGAAGCCCATCAGGTCCTGCGCGGCCTGCTTCGTGTCGGGGGAGCCGGCGTTCCCGCCCACTATGCGGGCATAGTCGTAAAGGTCCGAGTAGAACGAGAGCTGCTTCTTCTTGTCGTTTTTGGGGTCCAGGCTGGTGAAGCGTATCACATTGGCTATCGCGGCCTTTACGGCTGCGGTCTCGTTATTGCGCATTACCGCTCCGGCGAAAGCGTCCAGGTAGCCGGGCAGCTGGTTAAGCGCGGCCGGGCGCAGCGTGGAGAGGGTGGCGCCCATGCCGGTGGCGGGTACGTGTATCGGGCCCACCGGTATGCCTTCGGCGTAGAAAGCGCGGTACCAGTTCATCAGGAAGTCGCTCAGCTGTTCGTTGGAGAAAGCGGTGTTGCCGTTCATGAAGTTGAGCAGCTTCACATAGTCGAAGCCCTGCGCCAGCATCGTTTCCTCGGAGCCCACTATCAGCCCTGCGCCGTCCTTCACTTCATAGGCCACTTCGCCCATCTGCTGCAGGCAGGCGTTCTGCATGAACACGTCCACGTAGCCGGCCTGGCGGAAGATCTCGCCCAGCTGAACGGTGCGTATATAATTCCTGGTCTCATCGTCGAAGGAGATGCCCTTGGCGCCGGCGCCGGTGCCGGAGGGGGCGGCTTCCATAACCGGGTCTATCCAGCCCAGGCCGTGGTTCCAGAGTATGAACATATATTTCTTCGCGGGGTACTTGGCCTTGGCGGTCTTTATGAAATCTATCGCGCGGCGGTAGTCGCCCATGTCGGCTTTGGGGTCGGTGGAGATGACCTTGTCCGAGGCGCCGATAAGGCCTTTCTTGCCTACCAGCAGGCGCTTGGCGCCCTTGCCTTTTATGCCGATGTCCACTACCACGTTAACTTTGGCGGTGGTGCCCACTTTCTGCATTTCACCCAGGTCCTTCTCGGCCCATTTGCCCACCATGCCCAGCAGGTGGCTTTCGGCCAGGTCGTTCTTGGCGTTCATGAAAACCATCACGGTCCAGTCCTTGGTGCCGTTGGCTTCCGGTTTATGGGAGAAGATCTGCGGAAAACCCTTTTGGGTGCCGGCGGTGCCAATGCCGGCCGCGGTTTTCCCGTTGAGATCGAAGCCGTTCTGCGCATTAAGCGCGGGGATGCCCAGAAAAACCAGGGTGAGCGCCGCGGACATCAGTTTAAGTGCTTTAGACATTAAAGGTCTCCTTGCTTACTGTTCTGACTACATCATAGTTTACCTTCCACAGGCCCCGGGCAAAAGAGGCGAAAGTCCTAAAAAACGGTGTTTTAGGGCCCAGGCCGGTCTGGGCCCTTGGTCCGGCATCTTTTTATATTTTGATACAATGTTAAACGAGTTCCCGAAGTTCATGGAGGTATTATGTCCAAGGCACCAGAATTCTCATACACCCCCGAACAGGTAAAAGACCTCTGCGAGACGGCCATCAAGGACCTTGAGTCCGGGCTGACGGACCTGGTAAATATTCCCGGGCCGCAGCGTAATTTTAAGAACACCATGCTGGCTTTCGAGAACGCCGTCAGCGGTTTCGGCGGGACCGTGCAGGTCCCGATCTTCCTGGCCTATGTCTCCGATAATGAGGACCTGCGCAAGGCCGGCCAGGAAATGGAGCTTAGGATAAGCCGGTATTCCGTGGACCTGTTCACCCGCGAGGACATCTTTAACGCTTTAAGCGAATACGCGGCCAAAGGCGAAAAACTGGAGGCCGTGGAGGCGCGGCTGCTGGAAAGGTCGCTGCTGGATTTCAAGCGCAACGGACTCGGCCTGGAGCCGCGCAAAAAGAACAAGGTGAAGAAGCTGAAGAAGGAGCTCATCGGGCTGGAGCTGGATTTCTCGAAGAACCTGCGCGAGGTGAACGATGTCCTGGAGGTTTCCGAAGAGGAGCTGGAGGGTCTGCCTGAGGATTTCAAGGCCCGGCTGAAAAAGAGCGAAGGCGGGAAATACCTGGTGACGATGAATTACCCGGACTATATCCCCTTCATGGACAATGCGGAAAACGGCGGCGCGCGCCGCCGCTTGGGGGAAATGTTCAATAACCGCTGTTCCCCGGTCAATATAGAGCTTATGGAAAAAGCCATAGCCCTGCGCCGCAAGAGCGCGAAGCTGCTGGGCTATCCCTCGTACGCCGAATACGTGCTGGACAACCGCATGGCCGGGAACAGCGAAAATGTGATCTCCTTTCTGGAGCGGACCTGGGCCAGGCTAAAGAAAAAAGGCCGCAAGGAACTGCGGGCCAGGCTTAAACTCAAAGGCGGGGAAGACAAGGTCCTCAATGCCTGGGAAAGCCGTTACTACAATAACCAGCTGAAGAAGACGAAATACGCCATAGACCATGAGAAGATAAAGGAGTATTTCCCGCTTGAAACCGTTATAAACGGCATGTTCGGGGTTTTCGGCGAGGTGCTGGGCGCCCGCTTCGACCCCGCGCAGCTGCCGGCCTGGCATAAGGATGTCCGGGCCTATGAAGTTAAGAACGCGGACGGTTCCATAGCGGCCTATTTCTATTTCGACCTGTTCCCGCGCGACGGCAAGTACAAGCACGCCGCCTGCTTCGGCCTGCGCCACGGCCGCGTGCTGGAGGACGGCTCCTATGAACTGCCCGCCGCCGCGATAGTGGCCAATTTCCCGCCGCCCTCGGGGGGTTCGCCGGCCCTGCTGACCTTCGACGATGTGGTGACCCTGTTCCACGAGTTCGGACATGTCACGCACAATATCTTCACGAAGGCCAAGTACGGCAAGTTCTCCGGCACCAGCGTCTCGCGCGACTTCGTGGAGGTCCCGTCCAAGATGCTGGAGAACTGGGCCTACTGCCCGGAAGTGCTCAGGCGCATCTCCGGCCACTTCAAAGCCCCGTCGGAGAAGCTGCCCGAGAAGATAATAAAAAAGCTGATAGCGGCCAAGAACATGGATTCCGGCCTGGGCAACCTGCGGCAGCTCTTCTTCAGCCTGCTGGATATGCGCTACCATACCGCGCGCGGCAAGGTGGACACCACGAAGCTGTACGAAAAGCTGATGAAGAAGATCTCCCTGATACCGATGAGCCCGGGCACGCACCCGCAGGCCAGCTTCGGCCACCTGATGGGCGGCTACGAGGCAGGCTATTACAGCTATCTCTGGAGCGAGGTCATAGCCGCGGACCTGTTCGGCGTCTTCGAGGCTTCCGGCGTGATGAACCCGGAGACCGGGGCTAAATACCGGGAGCTGATACTTGCTCCGGGCCGCAGCTATGACGAGGCCGGCCAGGTGGAGAAATTCCTGGGCCGTCCCTCCACGGAGGACGCGTTCCTCAAAAGTATAGGCGCGGCGTAATAAAAAATCGGGAATCATGGATCGAAAATCGAGGATCGAAAGTCGGGGAACAACGAACGGTTTTGTTGAAAGCTGTTTTTGATCCCCGGTCCCCGATTCTAAGCTTATGAAAGCAAAGATCTCCATTGTTGCGGGCTTCCTGATCGGCGCGGCGCTGCTTTTCTTCGCTTTCAGAAAGGTCGATCTCGCCTCCCTGAGGCAGGCGTTCTCCGCCGTGGACGCCGTGTACCTCATTCCCGCCGTGCTGACGGCTGTGTTTGAAATAGTGCTGCGCGCTGCGCGCTGGCGCCTGCTGCTTAATCCTTCCGGCCCGGTCAGCTTGTGGGACGCTTTCCGCTTGCAGGCTATCGGCCTCGGGTTGAATAATATCCTGCCCATGCGGCTTGGCGAGGTAGCGCGGGGCACTTTCGGGGCCAGGATACTGGGTATCCCGGTGATAACGGTCTTCGCGACCATACTGGTGGAGAGGGCCCTGGACGTTATCGTCATGTTCTTTTTGATCTTCGCGGCGGCGCGCCTGGGCGGCATCAGCGGCGGCCTTATGAATTACGGCGGCTGGCTCTGGGGCATGTGCGCGGGGCTCGGCGCCGCCGTGGCCGCGCTGGTGTTCGCGGACGAACTGGCGGCCCATCGCTGGTTCGCCGGCTTTTTCGGGCGCTTCCCGCTGCTCAGGAGCGTGTTCGAGCGTCTTGCCATGGGCGTTAAGGGTTTTCATTCTTTAGGCAGCGGCGCGGCAATACTCCTGTTGGCGGTCCTGCAATGGTGTGTGTCGGCAATGGGTTATTTCTGGATGGCACGGGCCTTCGGGCTCGGGGATGTGATAACCTTTTTCAAGTGCGTGGTGCTGGCCGTTACCGGCGCCATTGCCGCGTCGGTGCCGGGGATGCCCGGCTATTTCGGGAATATCGAGTTCGCCGTGATGAAGGTAACTTCTTCCTGGGGCATTCCCGGGAGCACGGGGCTGGCATACGCCTCCTATGTTCACGTGATAGCGTATCTCGCGGCCACCCTCCTCGGCGTATTCTTCGTGTACCAGATGGGGTATTCCCTCGGGCGGGTCTGGGGCGACCTGTCCGGCAGGGGCGGGAAGAATAAATGAACACGGGAAAAATAAATTCCGTCCTGATGGTGGGGCAGACCTTCTACCCGGTGCTGGGCGGCGCGGAGAAACAAGCCTTCGAGCTGTCCAAGGCGCTCGTGAGCAGGGGTGTGAAGGTCTCGGTGATAACCAGGCGCGTGGAGAACCTGCCCGCGCTGGAGACCATTTCCGGGGTAAAGATAGAGCGCTTCGGGGTAGCCGGCTCCGGCGCGCTGGATTCGCTGGTATTCATGCTCAGGGTCTTTTTTTACATGGTGACGCATGCCGCGCAGTACGACGTGGCGCATGTGCACCTGGCTTCCTCGCCGGCAGTGGCCGCACTCGCGGCCGGCTGGTTCACCGGGAAGCGTACCCTGGTCAAGCTCGGCCGGGGCCGGGGCCTCGACGAGATCTCCCTTTCGCAGAAGACCTTCTTCGGCCGCCTGAAGCTGAAGTTCTTTTCCCTTTCCCGGCCCGAGGTGCTGGTGCTGAGTTCCGAGGCGTACGACTGGCTGAAGAACAGCGGGGAGTTCCCCGGCCTGCGCCCCAGGCTGTTCCGCAACGGCGTGGACACAGGCCGCTACACGCCGCCCCTCTACCACGAGAAGATAAGCGCGAAGACCGCCGTGGGGCTGGATAACGACCTGGTGTTCCTGTCCGTGGGGCGGCTGGTGCCGGAGAAAAGGCTGCGCGAATTTATAGAGGTCTGGGCCGAGCTGCTGGCCGAAGAGCTGACCAAACCGAAAATGCGTCTTGTGATAGTCGGCTCCGGCCCGGAGGAAGGCAACCTAAAGAACGCGGTCGAAAAAATGGGTCTGCGGTCCAGCGTGCTGCTGGCCGGGGCCAGGGCGGACCTGCTGCCGTATTACCGGGCCGCCGACGTCTTCGTGCTGCCGTCGCTTACCGAGGGGATGTCCAATTCCATGCTGGAGGCGATGTCCTGCGGAGTGGCCATAATGGCCGGTCGCGTGGATGGGGCGAAGGACGTGGTCACCGACGGGGAGAACGGCTACCTTTTCGACCCGCTCAACCGCGCCGAGATAAAAGCCTGCCTGCGCCGCTGCATAGAGGAACGCAGCGCGGCGGGAAAGATGGGGGAACGGGCCCGCAAGACCGTGGTGGAGAAATACTCCATGGCCCGCGTGGCCGACGAAGTGATGAAGATCTATCAGGGAGAGTAAAGGGTAAAGAGTAAAGAGTAAAGGGTAAAAAGTAAAGAGTGAAGGGTTGAGAATAAGGAGCGAGGGGTGACTGGAGTTGGTGGCTAATCTTCAGGCCGGAATTGATTAACACTCTTTACGCTTTACTCTTCACCCCTTTACTAGAATTTATGTGCGGAATATGCGGAATATATAATTACGGCTCCGGGGTCCACGTTACGCGTGAGGACCTTAAGGCCATGAACGACCTGCTGGTCCACCGCGGACCGGACGACGAGGGCTATTATACCCGTGAGAACGCCGGCCTGGCCATGCGCCGGCTCTCCATCATAGACCTCTCCACCGGGAACCAGCCCATCTCAAACGAGGACGGCTCCGTCTGGATAGTATTCAACGGCGAGATCTATAATTTCCAGGACCTGCGCGGCGAGCTCATGGCCAAGGGGCATAAGTTCGTTACCAGGTCCGATACGGAGACTATCGTCCACCTCTACGAGGAATACGGCACGGAATTTCCGAAGCATTTGCGCGGTATGTTCGCCATAGCCGTCTGGGACATAAGGCGCAAGCGGCTGGTGCTGGCGCGCGACCGCCTGGGCAAGAAGCCGCTCTTCTACGCGCTTACTCCGTACGGCCTCACCTTCGCCTCCGAGCTGCGCGCCCTGCTTGCCGCCAAAGAGATCCCGCGCGAGATAAATCCCGCCGCGATAGACGCTTTCCTCACGTTGCAGTATATCCCCAGTCCGCTGAGCGTTTTTAAGGGCGTGCGGAAGCTCGAACCCGCCTCCTTGCTGGTGTTCGAGGGCGGTCGCGCGAAAACGGAAAAATACTGGGACCTCCCGCTCGGCGAAAAGAAACTGGACGGCGTCCCGCTCCCCGAGCTGAAGGAGAGGCTTTGTTCTGAACTTTCCGAAGCGGTGCGCGTACGGCTGGTCTCCGACGTCCCGCTGGGGGCATTCCTGTCGGGCGGCATAGATTCCTCCATCGTTACCGCGCTGATGGCGCGGCATTCCGAAAAGCCCGTGAAGACTTTTTCCATAGGCTTCAAGGAGGAGAAGTTCTCGGAACTGGGCTACGCGCGCAGCGTGGCGGAGATGTACGGCACCAAACACACGGAGTTCGTGTTAGAGGCTAAGATGGCCGACGAGCTGGAACGGCTGGCCCGCAACTACGGCGAGCCTTACGCCGACCCGAGCGCGCTGCCGTCCTACTTCGTGTCGCGCGAGACCCGCAGGGACGTGACGGTGGCCCTTAACGGCGACGGCGGCGACGAGGCCTTTGGCGGTTACCTGCGCTACGCGGCCATGAAGACGGAAGACCTGGTCTCCGGTGCCCCGGACTGGCTCAAGGCCGCCGCCCTGCTGGGGATACGCAATTTTCCCAAGGCGGCCCCGTTCGGGTTTTTCTGGCGCCTTGAAAAATTCCTTAAGCTGTCGCGTATGGGCGGGCTGGAGGAGAAATATCTTTCGGCCATGTCCTTCTTCTCGCCGGCGGACCTGGACGGGCTTTACAGCGGGGCTTTTATCTCCCTGCTGGGCCCGCAGAAAAATTATGCCGGGCGCTACCTTGCCAAGACCTTCGCGGGCACCGCCCGGGAGGACCTGCTGAACCGGCTGGTCTACTGCGATCTTCATACCTACCTGCCCGAGGGCCTGATGACCAAGATGGACATCGCCTCGATGGCTAATTCCCTGGAGACGCGGTCCCCTTTCCTGGACCATAAGTTGCTGGAATTCGCTTTCAGGCTGCCCGGTGACCTTAAGCTGAAGGGACTGGGCGGTACCAAGTGGCTGCTCAGGGAAACGTTTCGGGATATGCTGCCGGCGGCGATCTACGGGCGTGGCAAGATGGGTTTCGGCGTGCCGCTGGGGCAGTGGTTCCGCGGTGAGCTGAAGGAATACTGGGTTGCGGCCTGTCTTTCCCAAAAAGCGTTGGGGCGCGGCTATTTTAAAAACGAAGGGCTTTACCGGCTCTGGG
>PEXO01000419.1 GCA_002779045.1 Elusimicrobia bacterium CG08_land_8_20_14_0_20_59_10
CGGCGCTTTTACGCTGCGTCCGGACAGGCAAGCCGTGATCGACCCCTGCGGCGGGCTCCGGGACGCCGCCGCCGGCCGCCTGCGCCCCGCCTCGCCAAAGGTCTTCAAAGAGGACCCGTTGCGGCTCCTGCGGGCCTTCCGCATAGCCTCGGAACTGGAGTTCTCGATACCGCCTTCCCTCCTTAAAGAGATCAAGGCCCGGGCCGCCCTTATAGCTTCTCCCGCCGCTGAGCGCATACGCGAAGAGCTGCTGCGCCTGCTGGAAAGCCCCGTCTCCCATAAATGGCTGGCCCTGCTGCACAAAGCCGGGCTCCTATGCGCGGTTTTCCCGGAGCTGGCCGCACAGGAAAAATGCGCCGTGGTCTACTACGGCAAGGGCGGCGTGCTCAAACACACCCTGCGCGTGGTAGAGCGGCTGGACCATCTTTACACCAGCTTCCAGGCCTATTTCCCGGAACATAAAAAGATTACCCCGCTGCTGCCGGCCCCGCGCCTGATGAAATTCGCGGCCCTGCTGCACGACGTGGCCAAGCCGCCCAAGGCGGGTATGATAAACGGCCGTCTGCGCTTCTTCGGCCACGAGGAATACGGCGCGGTGCTGGCGGAAAAAATAATGGAGCGCCTGCGCTTCTCCCGCGAGGACATCCGCCTGGTAACGAAGATAATCGGCACGCATCTGCGCCCCGGCAACCTGGCCGCCAACGAACATATCTCCGACCGCGCCATGTTCCGTTTCTTCAGGACCATGGGCGAATGCACCATACCGCTGCTGGTCCTTTCCTGGGCGGATCATTCCAGCTACATCTCAGCTGAGAACCTTGTGAGGATACGCGCGAAGCTCCAGGAACCGCCCTTCCCCCTGCCGCCCCGCGGGCTGCCGTACAACTCTCCCAAAAAGACGCTGCGCTTCATGCAGACCCTGCACCTGCTTTTCAGGGTATACCTGAAAAAGAACCTGAAGCTGCAGGCCTGCCGCCTGCTGGACGGCAACGATGTGATAAAGACGCTGAAAATACCGGAAGGCCCCAGGGTGGGGGAGATACTGGAAAAAGTCTGCCTGCTGCAATTCGAGGGGAAAATAAAGAACAGGGAACAGGCGCTGCAAGCTATAAAAGGCATGCGCTAAATACCCCCGCACGCCGCATAGGTCTTTAGGCCCACTTCGCCGTGGGCCTTTTGCTTTGAATAACAAAGTCCGTAGGCCCGGGTCCCGCCGCCCGTCTAAAGCTATAATTTGAAGAGGCAAGGAGACAGGCTTATGAAGATTAAATTTCCGCTTTTAGCCGCTTTACTTATCCTCACGGGGATGAGCCTGGCTTTCGCCGGCGCCCCGGTCAAGACCATGGTAGTGAGACAGAACCCCGTCCCCCAGGCCGCCGCGGACCCGGACAAGAACGTCAAAGACATACTCTTCAAGCTGGTACGCCAGGACGAATATCTCGACGAAGCCCTTGAACGGCTCGATTCCGAAAAACCCCCGAGCGCAAAGGAACTTTCTTCTCTGAGCCTGAACCTCAAACACGTGACTGCCAGCCTGGGCCAGGCTTCCGCCCTCAACAAACGAGAATTTTCCGGCATACAGCCCGAATCCCGGCTTTCCAGGTACACTAATGCCATCTTCAGCTACAGCCGCAAGCTGCATAAGAAGACGGCGCGGATAGGCGCGCTTGTGGCGCAGCTTTCCGCCAGGAACAAAAAAGCCTCCATGCGCGACGCCGTAGGGTTGAAGAAGGGGAAAAAGGGCGGCAAAAAGATAGCGCAGCTGCTGGCCGGGCAGAAAGCCGCGCGAATGTTGGCCGTCGACGCCAGGAAATTGCGCGCTGCTTCCCGTGACCTCAACGCCACCAGCAAGTGGCTGTATATCGCCTCCAGATAAGGAAGCGCTGATCTTCCCGGCAAAAGGTCCCCCGCATAAGCGGGGGATTTTTTTGTAAAATTATGGTTATGAAAGACCCCCTTGAGAACACCGCCCTGCAGCTGATCCGCGGCATAGGCGAGGACCCGCGCAGGGAAGGGCTGAAAAAAACCCCGCGGCGCGTGGCCAGCGCCTGGCGTGAAATGACCTCCGGCTATTCGGCCGACCTGGACAAGGTCTTCAACGGGGCTTTCTTCAAAGCGTATTCCCGCGAGATGGTAATAGTAAAGGATGTATCCTTCTATTCCTTATGCGAGCACCACCTGCTGCCGTTCTTCGGCAAGGCGCATGTGGCCTATATCCCCGGCAGACATATAGTGGGCCTCTCCAAGATACCGCGCCTGGTGGAGGCCTTTGCCCGCCGCCTGCAGGTGCAGGAGCGGCTGACGGCGCAGGTTGCGGACACCCTGTTCAAAAAGCTGAAACCCCGCGGCGTGGGAGTGATAATGGAGGCCCAGCACCTGTGCGTGAACATGCGCGGGGTAAAGAACGAAACCGCCTTCGCCGTTACCAGCTCCATGCTGGGGGTATTCCAGACCGACAGCCGGGTAAGGGCGGAATTCCTGGACCTGGCAGGGCATAGATGATTATTATTGAAACTATCAACGCTTTTAAGTAGAATTTACGGGTATTGTGTTCAC
>PEXO01000306.1 GCA_002779045.1 Elusimicrobia bacterium CG08_land_8_20_14_0_20_59_10
TCGCGCGGCCCGGAGCGGCAGTCCGCGGCCACTACGGGCAGGCCGCAGGCCAGCGCTTCCAGCACCGCATTAGGCAGCCCTTCCCACAGCGAGGGAAAAGCGAACAGCTTCGCCCGGGCCAGGTACTTGTAGGGGTTGTCCACGAAGCCGGGGAAAAAGACATCCTCGTCGCCGGCCGGCGCGGAAGCGCCCCCGGCGCAAAAAACCTTCAGGCCCAGCGCGGCGCAGATCCCTAACAGGGTTTCGCGCAGCTCCCCTTCGCCCAGCAGCACCAGGGCGGCGCCGGGCACCGCGGCCTTTACCCCGGCGAAGATCTTAAGCAGGTGCCAATGGCCTTTGGCGGCGTTAAAGCGGCCGCCGGTAATTATCACCGGCCTTTTGAAGACGGCCTCGTAAGGCGCGTCCAGCGGCCGGGCGGCCAGGCCGCGCGCGGACTGCGTGTCGCAGGAATTATAGATCACCTTTATCTTCCCCGGCGCGAAGCCGAAATTCTCCTCCAGGTCCAGGGCATTGCCTTTGGAATTTGAGATCACCAGCGCCGCTTGCGGGTAAAGCTTGCGGATCAGCGGCTTCATCAGCAGGCCGCGCGCGCCGGAGTATTCGCGGGACGGCTGGGTAACTTCGCAGATGACGGCGCGGTGGCCGGTCTTGCGGGCGGCCATTACGTTCACGAAATTGGAGCGCTGCATGAAGGAAAGCACCGTGTCCCCGCGCGTGACGCGCGCGGCCAGGCGGTTGGCATAAGAGGGCAGTAAAAGGGTCTTTGCCCCGCCGGGCAGCGGGGATTTTCCGGAGAGGGCGGAGTAGGGCTGGTCGCCGCTCCGGGCGGGCAGGGTGCCGTATTCCAGGAGCAGGAAAGACTGCGGCTTCAGTACGCCGGCCAGCAGCGCGGCCTGTATCTCCGCCCCGCCCCCGAACATGGAGTTAACAAGAATATGAAAAGCCATAATTTACCGACTGCCAGGAAACTGGGCGACTTGGAAACTAGGCGACTTGGCGCCTAGGCGCCTGATTCCCTAGTTGCCTATTCGCCTATTTTAAATTAACAATCCAGCTATCGTCGCCGACAGGAATCCGGCCAGCGAAGCCGCCAGCAGCGCGTATAACCCCAGCTTGGCCAGGTCGTGGCGCCGCTCCGGCGCCATGGCGCCTATGCCGCCTATCTGTATGGCAATGGAGAGGAAATTAGCGAAGCCGCACAGCGCATAAGAGGCTATGGTCAGCGAACGTTCGCTGAGCACGCCGGGATTGGCCTTCAGGTAAGTGGCCATATTAAGGTAGGCCACAAATTCGTTCAGCACCGTCTTCTGCCCCATCCAGCTGGCCACCTGCTGCACCTCGCCGCGCGGCACGCCCATCACCCAGGCCAGCGGCGTAAAGATCCAGCCGAAGATCTTTTCAAAGGTCATGTCATGTATACCCACAAAGCCCGCCCCGTAGCCCAGCAGGAAATTGGCCATGGCCAGTATGGCCATGAAGGCTATAAGACAGGCCGCCACATTGATAGCCAGGTTCATGCCCACGGAGGAGCCGTTGGCCGCCGCGTCTATCACATTGGCGTCGGTTATCTCAAGCTGCATCTTCACAATGCCCTTGGTCTCGGGCTCCCCGGTTTCCGGCACCAGTATCTTGGCCATCACCAGCCCCGCCGGGGCGGCCATTATGGAAGCCGCCAGCAGATGCCCCGCTATCTTGGGCAGGTACTCCACCAGCAGCCCCACGTAGGCCGCCATTATGCCGCCGGAGATGGTGGCCATGCCGCCGGTCATTATAGCCATCAGCTCGGACCTGGTCATGCGCGCCACATAGGGCCGCACCACCAGCGGCGCTTCGGTCTGGCCCACGAACACATTGGCGCTGGCCGAAAGCGATTCCGCCCCGGAAGTACCCATTACTTTCGCCATCAGCCTGGCAAAGACGGTCACCACCTTCTGCATTATTCCCAGGTAGTACAGCACGCCCATTACGGACGAGACGAAGATTATGGTGGGCAGCACGCGCACGGCGAAGATGAAGCCCATGGACGGGTCGCTTACCAGTGTGCCGAACACGAATTCGGCGCCCTTGTCGGAGAAGGAGAGCAGCTTAACTATCACGTCGTTCATCACCTGGAAGAACATCCGCCCGACCGACGACTTCAGCACTATCACGGCGAAAACGAACTGCAGGCCAAGGCCGGCGCCTACCGTCTTGTAATTGATGGCCCTGCGGTTGGTGCTGAAAACCCAGGCTATGCCCAGCAGCACGACTATCCCGACTACGCCTATATATCTTTCCATGTGTTGTTCTCCCGCCCGCCGCTTGCCCGCGGCAACGCCGTATAAGTTTAGGCCGTCTGATACGCATAGGCCCTGCTGCGGCACGGACATAGTCTAGGAAATTTCACTCCGCCATAACAACCGCCCGCCGCTAACAATGCGCCGCGGTGCGGACAATTTTATATACTTTCAGGCATGGAGCTCACCGACCCGGAGACGCCCGCGCCGTGCTGGAACTGCAAAGCGATCATCGCGCAGCGCGATAAGTATTGCCGCTACTGCGGTAAAGGCCAGGGGAGCAATGTGCCCTGGTATTACAGCCACTTCGGGATAATCGTTATGACCCTGTTCGGGCTGGGGCCGTTCAGCCTGGGCCTGGTCTGGAAATCGCCCCGTCTTTCGCGCGAGGCTAAAGTGGCCTATACCCTGGGGATACTTGTCTTTACCTGGTATGTGGCCATGTACATTTACAATGCCTACCTGGCCATAAACGCCCTGCTCACCGGCGCCCTGTCCGGTTTCGGCCTTCAGTAAAATCCTCTTACTTTCCCGGTAATTTCCGACAGGGGTAAAAAATAAATATGCCCGCCGGTGGCCGGGCTTTTCCAGGAGGCGGAGTCGCTGGAATTGTCGCGGTTATCGCCCAGCAGGAACACCGCGCCCTCCGGCACGGTCAGCGGCCCCAGGCTGTCGCCCGCCAGCTTT
>PEXO01000047.1 GCA_002779045.1 Elusimicrobia bacterium CG08_land_8_20_14_0_20_59_10
CAGGTTTTTGAGCGCCCGGAATGGGCCCACAGGGCCATGAAGGAAGCGAAGAACATCTGGTTCAGCACAGCCAGGACAAAATGCCTGCTTAAAGTCAAAAACACCATTAAGGACTACTTCGAGATGTCGGAATTCTTCCCGGACCAGAAAATAAAGGACGAAGGCCCGGAGTATTTTACCATCCAGGCGCGCTACTCGCACTACAACGAGGTGGTGCCTAACATCCTGCGCTTCCTGCCGGCCATTACCGTGCTGGAGCCGGCTGAACTGAAGGCTGAAGTGGCGTGGCGGGTAAACACGTATAAACCGTAGACCGCGCGGCCTATACCTGCTCCATTACCCCCCCGCGGCTATTAAACCTTCAGGAGATTTAGTATGCACAGCCCATTAAAAGACCCCAGTACGCGCTATCCCGGCCAGTCGCTGTCAGAGCAGATTCGGGATATTGCCGAGGATTAGGCCTCGGAGCTGGTGGTGCCGGAGGGGGACAAGGAAGACCATACCCGCCTGCCATCGAATAGGTTTCAGCGAGCTATAGTATCAGACAGTTGTCGGGTTCGTCTGCTATGCTATTGGCAGGAATAGCGGCCTTGACAGGGCGGGAATTGTCTGCTATACTATGCCTATCACCCATGGGGTGATAGGGCGAATATAATATAAGAGGGGAAATAGTGGAATTCCGGTTCAAAAGCGAGAAGCTCAAATTGCTATATACCCGGGAAGAAGGGGCGCATCGCTATCCGGCGGCGGTAGTTAAAGGGTTTTTCCACGTAATGTCCATTATAAAGTCCATGCCGAACGAGGGGGACTTGTATTCTTTTAAAAGTTTGCATTATGAGAAGCTAAAAGGAACGCGCGGCAAGCTTGGGGAACGTTCCTTGCGTTTAAACGATCAGTGGCGGCTGATCATTAAGCTGGAAACCGATCCCAGGGGAAAGACCATCCTGGTGGTAGAGATCGGCGACCATTATAAGTAGAACGGAGGGAGAAATGACTTTAGTACCTGCAAGGGTGGCAAGGCCCGGAGCGGTCATTGCGTTGGAGCTTGAGGCCAGGGGTTGGACCCAGAAGGACTTGGCGGAGATAATGGGCCGGCCGCTTCAGGCTGTAAACGAGATAGTGAACGGTAATAAGCAGGTTACTCCGGCGACCGCGCACGAATTGGCCCAGGTGTTCGGCACCACGCCCGAGGTCTGGATGAACCTTGAGACCAATTACCGCCTGTTCGCCGCGCGCAAAGAAGCGGGCAGCGATGATATCAGGCGCAGAAGCAGGATCTATAGCCTTGCGCCGGTTAAAGAGCTTATAAAGAGGGGCTGGCTCCCCAATATACTGGACCTGGATGAATTGGAGAAGAATGTTTGCGAGTTCCTGGGAATTGGCGATATCAGCATGACGCCCAGTTTTGGGGCGCCTGTCAGCAGAAGGCACTCCGAGGCGCGTGAGCCCGAGGGCATGGCGCAGATAGCCGTGCTGATGCGCGCCAGGCAGCTTGCAAAGAAGCACAAGGTCGCCAAGTTTAATGCCGCCAGGTTCAAGGCGGCTATTCCCGGGCTGCTGGAGTTCTCAAAGGATGTTGCCGGCATAGAGGGTCTGCCGGCCTTTTTCGCAAATTTGGGTGTGCACCTGGTCATTGTCCCCGCATTGTCGCATTCCTATATGGACGGGGCTGTGTTTTATGCGGGCTCGAACCCGGTGATCTTATTGACGCTCCGGTATGACAGGGTGGATAACTTCTGGTTTACCCTTACGCATGAGGTTGCGCATCTTGTTGCCAACCACCACGGGGTGCATATCGACAGCAATCTGGAGAAGCCATCGGATGTAGCGGCGGAACAGACGGTGGATAAGTTGGCCAGTGAATGGCTTCTTGAAGCGACGACGTACGAGAAATTCCTCTCCAGCAGCGGGCACTTCTATTCACGGGAGACTGTGGCGTCATATGCGGATAGCGTAAAGCGGCATCCGGGAATTGTGGTCGGCAGGCTGCATCATCAAAAGAAGGTCCCATATTCGCAGCTGCGCGGTATGTTAGAGAAAGTCAGCCCGTATTTGCAAAAGTGTATTGATACAAGTTATGCAGGTTGAGTTGTAAAAGGATCTGGCATAGGCTATCCCGGTTACTTTTGCGACGCTTTTTAGCCCGCGAACCCGCGATCCGTTCAAGTATCCGACGGGGTCGCGCGCTATATTCAAACACCTGCGGCCCGCCCGACGACGACTGCCAGTTGGACCCGCAGGCGGACTTATATGCAGATATAGAACCCGCCCCGGCCGACGATTAAGGCAAACGCCCCCCCCACTCCCGGCACGCCCGGCAATAATCTTGGCGGCTGCGGTTTTGCCGGGTGTTTCTTCCATGGTTTAAGCCCCCTCAAGGGCCTCCTGGCGCCGGATAAAACCGCCAAGCAACGGGACCGCGAATACATAGCGTCCGTGCCTGTTTTTACAGACCAGGCCGTCCGTCTTATGGTGAACAGTTCTTCCTGGCTGCCATATTTCCTAATTTATAGTTCCAAATTCACCTGCGCTTAGGAAGCGTAACGAAATAACTGAAGCA
>PEXO01000122.1:0-8957 GCA_002779045.1 Elusimicrobia bacterium CG08_land_8_20_14_0_20_59_10
AGTGAAAAACCGCGGTATTTTATCGGTGGCAGCATTTCACCGACGTAAACTGATGTCGACCGGTGTTGCTAAAAAGTGCGAAAGTCCACTTGTGTAGTTGAGTGATATTCCCTGACTTTGGGAAGACGCCGTAACACATGGACATTATAGCGCCTAATGATGTGCACCCGTCTGGCGGCCCGGCCCGCAGCGGGCGGGGCTGCTGGTTTTTCTGGTTTCTGCATTTGTTTTTGCCTTAAAGAATTATTTCTGTCTGAACATTTTATTGACGTCAACAAAATGGTTGCTTATCCTAAACATACGGAGGTGACGCAGGGAAATAAGTATAGTGCGTCGGAATTCCCGACATACTGCTTTCTGTCTATAGACGACAGTTGACAAGTATTCCTTGATACTGATGGTGGCGGGGAAAGAACCGTTCGTTAAAGATGTGAACGGGGAGCTGTGCTTCAAACTGGAACCAGCCCTGCACGGCAGGCTGTTCGGCGGACGGAAAAAGACCTTTACGGTGACGGACGCTGAAGGGAACGAAAGTGAAGCGGTCCTGCCGCCGGGCGGTTTCGCGTTCCGCCTGTTCGGCAGGACCCTGGCGACCTACCTGAACGCCAAAAGGAAGAACACCTACGGGAAAGACGGCGTAAAGGTGGCGTCCTACCTGCTGGTTTACAATGACGGGAAGAGGGTGGAGGTGCCTGGGCCGGTGGTGCCTTCGCCGTGCTCGCATCACCTCAGGGAAGGCCGGGTAAGAACTATCACCGCGGTCCTGGCTTAGCAGGGGAAACCGGGATAGCACCCCGTATAGCTATTCCTCACGTACGATTCCGTTGCACGCCCTTACCGGTCCGGAATCGCTTTCCCTACTGCAGCGGATGTCTGCAGAAGGCGCAGGTCTTCATGGTGTCGTCCACCTGCTGCCCGCATTTGGGACAGCGGCGCACGGGGGCCGCGGGCGGCTCTTCGGGGGTCTCCGGCGGTTCGGGGGCCTCCGGGACATATGCCAGGAAGGGGTCGGAAAGCTTCCAGACAACGTAACACATGTAGACGGTGTAGACTAACGCGGAAAACATGGCGAGCGTTATCAGCCGGCTGTCCGGGAGCAGCCGGCCAAGCGGCGGCAGCAGCAGCGCGGCTATGCTCATATAACCGGCCGCCGACGTGATAATGCCGGTAAGTTCCAGCGTTTTCTCGCGCGGCTGCCCCATTTTTCCCAGCCGCTGCGTCAGTTCCGCGGCCAGGTGCTCTTTTAGTCCGAAAAGTTTGCGGAGGGCGGCGATCCCGAGGCAGGCCTGGAGAATATCCGAAACAGTGAAACTGCCGCCGAGCGCGTCACGTCCGCCAAGCAGCCATCCGGTTATCAGCGGCAGGATAAAATAACATAGCAGCGCTATTTCGGCCGGTTTCAGCCTGGTCTTCCATTCGGTTGTGATCATCTTGCAAGCGGGGGCATGGGGTCAGACCCGAGGTCCGAGGGACCGGTGGTGCCTTGCCGTGCTCTCGCACCACATCATGGAAGGCCGGGCGCCGTGGAGCGCCCGGTTGCGGCCTTATTTACCTTATCTTCCGGGCGAACTGGTTTTCCACTTTGGAGGTTATGAAGGTTCCCAGGCCTTTGCCCGCTACCGCCAGGGATTTCATCTGGCGGACATTGCCTGACCCGGTAATCTGGTTGGAAAACCGTAAGACGGCGCTCGTGGTGAACCTCACCGTTATGTAGTCTTTGGCCAGTTCATACGCGGCTACCGTGGACTTACCGCCGAGATTCTTGTACTTTGTCATAATTTCCTTTGTCTGTCCGGTCTATGACTACATACTAACAAATACCACAGCAGCGCCGATATGGAAGCGTATCGTCAGTAGTTCACTATTATCGCCACGGCGGTCATGGTGTCGGTCTTCTTGAAACCGGCCGTCAGCTTCAGGGCGGACTTTTTCCAGTCATAGTAGTACAGGTTTTTGAATTAAGGGGACAGTATACTTAATTAATATTTTTCCCCTGGCTTGTAAATTTCTACTATATCAATTCGAGGCAATAGCGGGTTTGAAGGACGTTTTTAATAAATAAGTATACTGTCCCCTTAACTACCTTCCTCACGATGCAGGGTGTAGAAATTTTTTATGGCCCTGGCCAGCTTTTTGGCGACGGCTTTGCTTTTCAGCTGTTCGGTGATGTCGGCGCGGGCCTTCTGGTGCGCGGCTTCTTTTTTCATCTTCAGATAGCTGTTGTAGCGCGCCGCTTCCAGGGCGCCGGATTCCAGGGCGGCGCGCACGGCGCAGCCGGGCTCGGTCTCATGGGCGCAGTTGCCGAAGCGGCAGTTGAGGGCCAGTTCTTCAATTTCAGTAAAGCTTTCCCTGAAACCGCCCGGGGCGTCCCAGGCCTCGAACTCCTTCATGCCGGGGGTGTCTATAAGGAGGGCCCCGCCCTTCAGCTGCAGCAGGCGGCGCGTGGTGGTGGTGTGCATCCCCTTCGAATCGCTTTCCCTCACCGCGGCGGTGCGCTGCCTGGCCGCGCCCAGATTGTTTATTATGGTGGATTTTCCCACTCCGGAGGAGCCGATGAAGGCGATAGTGCGGCCTTTGGCCAGGAACGGGGAGAGTCTGTCATATCCCGCCAGGGAGACGGAGTCCAGTACGATAACTGGGATGCCGGGAGCCAGGTCGGCGGTTTCCTTCTCGCGCAGGGGATGTTTGGGGTCCAGGTCGGCTTTGTTTAGTATTACCACGGGCGTGGCGCCGCTTTCGCGCACGGCCACCAGAAAGCGCTCCAGGCGGCGGGAGTTATAATTGGCGTCCAGCGCCTGGACTATGAAAACGGTGTCGGCATTGGCGGCTATGGGCTGCTCGGCGCCCTCTTTGTCGGTGGATTTCCGGGAAAGCCTGGACCTGCGTGCGAGTACTGTGTGTATGGGGAGGCGCTCGGCGCCGGGGCTATCGGCCACCAGCACCCAGTCGCCGACCACGGGCATTTCTCCCGCGGTGGCGGCTTTGTGTTTGAACTTGCCCGAGATGGCGGCGAGCTTTTCCCCTTCGCCGAGGTCCACGCCGTAACAACCGCCGTATTCAGCCGTTACCCTGGCGGGGAGAAGACCGGGATCCGCGGCCGCCAGCTGCCCCTCGAAAAAATCGTCCCAGCCCAGGTCCTTCAGTTTCATGAACAGCGGAATTCCCCCCCGCACTGCTCGGTGTACTTCACGATCTGGTTCATAAAGCACACTGCCTCCACCGGGTGCGCGCCGGCCGCGGTCTCGGCGGAAAGCATTACCCAGTCGGTGCCGTCCAGCACGGCATTGGCCACGTCGGAAACCTCGGCCCGGGTGGGGTGGTAATTGGCGGTCATGCTCTCCAGCATCTGCGTGGCGGTTATAACGGGTTTGCCGGCCTTGTTGCATTTCTTTATTATCAGCTTCTGCAGCAGCGGCACTTCCCACAACGGGAACATCACTCCCAGGTCGCCGCGGGCCACCATTATGCCGTCGGCGGCGGCTATTATCTCGTCCAGGTTCTTTATGGCTTCGCGCGCCTCTATCTTGGCGATTATGCGGCAGCCGGGCAGGCGCCCGCCCAGAACGCGGCGTACGGCCAGTACCTCGGCTTTGGAACGCACGAAAGACTGCGCTATGAAGTCCGGCTTTATGGTCAGGGCGAATTCCAGGTCCCTGCGGTCCTCGTCGGAAAGGACAGGGAAGTCGAGGGCCGCCAGGGGGATATTCACGCCTTTGCGCTCTTTGAGGAGGCCGCCGGCGGTCACTTCGCATTCAAGGCTGTCCCGGCCCGGGGCCTTTACTTCCAGGGCTATATTGCCGTCGTCTATGTATATAAGATGGCCTTTTTTTATGGCTTTGAGCGAACCTGTGTAGTCGAAGGGGATCTGGCCGGCGCGGCGGGCGGTAAGGCCCCGCACCAGGGTCACCTTCTGGTGGTTTTTCAACTGCAGCGGGGCTTCCAGGCGGCCTATGCGTATACGGTTGCCCTTGAGGTCCTGCAGTACGGTTATATGGCGGCGCGTTGCGCGGTTGAGGTCCCGCACCATTTCTACGCGCGCACGGTGCTCGTCGGGTTTGCCGTGCGAAAAATTCAGGCGCACGCAGTCGAGGCCGGCCTGGTACATTTTGCGCAGTACGGCGTGTGCCGTGCTAGCCGGTCCCAGCGTGGCCAATATCTTTGTTCTGGGGGTGCGTATGTTTTTAGGCATGAGGTGATTGTACCAAAGATATATCGAATAAAAAAACCGCCCTTACGAGGAGCCTTGTGGGCTTCCGAAAAGACGGTTCTTTTTGCCGGCAGGCGTCCTTGCGGGTGCCGGCCGGCGTTACTACGGGCGGTGTTAGACGACTTTGCAGCGGCGGCGCTTTGAGATCAGGTACTCGCCGTTAGGCTTCTGCATGCGCGCTACCAACTGGTGGGTTCCGGTAGCAAAACCATGCCAGTCGAACCACCAGTAGCCCACCGCGTGGCGGCAGGACTGCCAGGGCTGGTCGTTTATAGATATTTCCACGCCGTTGCATCTGCTGGAGCCTACGCGCACAGCGTAATGTCCGGCGGGCAGTACTTCCAGGTTCTTCGGGTGGTCCACTACGACGTATTCGTCCGTGACGGTTACCGTCGGCTTGGGGGTTTTGGTGCTGTTCTTTCTTACGGCTATTTTAGGCATTTCACTTTCCTCCGCTTTCGGGGACGTTTTCGGCTTAGAGCCGGGGCGTCCCATCCCGGTCGTCCTCTTGCTGAGATACGCCGGAAATCTGTTTAAGGGGTGTTTCATACGCGCTCCAGTATTACGTGTTCTTCAGTATAGGCTTCCTCGTCTGAAGCCCGGGACTTTTACGGCCGCCAAAATGTATATTTCTCCCCTAGGCAATTATATCACTTTTTCGTTACGCGGTCAAAAGCCGGCCGGTTATTTCCCCGCTTCCAACCTGTTTATTTTTTCCACGCGCCTCTTGTGGCGCTCTTCCCCGGAAAATTCAGCCTCCGGGAAAGCCGAGGCAATTTCGAAAGCGAGGGATTGGCCGATTATGCGCGCGCCGAGGCAGAGGACATTAATATCGTCGTGCTCCACTCCCTGGTGTGCGGAATAGGTGTCGTGGCAGAGGCCGGCGCGTATGCCTTTTATCTTGTTGGCGGCCACGCAGGCGCCCACACCCGAGCCGCATACCACTATGGCGCGCCGCGCCGCGCCTGAAAGCACGGCTTTTGCGGCTTTCTCCGCGAAATCGGGGTAATCCACGGGCTTGTCGGCGGAGGCCGTGCCAAGGTCGGAAACTTCGTGTCCCAGGCCTTTGAGGTTCACTAACAGGGCCGCCTTCAGCGGGAATCCCGCGTGGTCGCTGGCTAAAGCAATTTTCATATTTTCTCCACTTCCGTTTTCAGCGCCCAGCCTTTTATGCCTTCTTTGGGCAGGCCTATCTCGTAGTAATCGTCATCCGTCCAATCCAGTATTTTTACCAGCTTTCCTTCCGGGGCGGAAGCGTAGGTTTTGAAGTTGGCCCCGGGGCCGCTGAGGAGTTTTGTCCCCCCCTCCCTTGTCACCACGCCGGCGTAGGAGAAGGTGGAGGTCATCCGGGCGCCCAGCCAGGCCAGCATAGCCACGCAGATGACGCCGCCCAGGAGCGCGGTCCTGGCGGCGGCTGTTCCGCTTTTGGCGCCGTCCAGCAGGAAGCCCGCGGCCCCGGCCAGGCAGGCTATCCAGAAGAAGCAGATGGCGAGGGCTTTTATCTCCCCTTCGGACAGCAGGTAGTAAAGATAGTACAGCGCTTTGGGCACGCTTTCCGGTACCAGCTTCTGCCCGGTCTGGCGCAGGGCGAATTCCAGGTTGAAGCGGATGTCGGCGGCGCGCGGGTTGAGCTTGAAAGCCCTGGCGTAATTGAAAATGGCCGGGCCCGGCCTGTTCAGGCGGAAATGGGCGTTGCCGGCATTGTACCAGCCCCACGGGTTGGCCGGCTCCCGGGCGGTTACTTTGTTATACCCTTCCAGCGCTTCCTCGTAGCGGCCGTTCCTGTAGAGGTCGTTGAATTCCGTCAGTTCGCTGCGGTCGAAAGCGGCCGCCGCGGACGGGAGAACCAATATGCAGATAAGGAAGATCTTTTTCATCGGTTAAAAAAATTTTTCTTCTTCTAACTCTTCACCCTTTACCCTTTACTTCTTCTTCAGTTCCTTTTCCAGGAATTCTATCAGCAGCGAATATTTTTTCGCCAGGTCCCGGGCGCCTTCCGGCTCGGCCGCCGAAGGCGCGAAGTGGCGCAGTTCCAGCGCGGACCAGAGTTCGCTTATTTCCGCTATGGAGCGTTCCCCGACCCCGGGGAAGCGCTGCTTTATGGCTTCCACGGCCTTCTTTATGGTGAGCGCGCTCACCTTTATACCGCATTTGTCCGAAAGATAGTCCATGAAGGAGTCGTAAAGCAGCGAGACGGCCTCGGCGGTCTTGCCGGCCTTTATCAGCGCTTCGGTCTCGGCCAGGTCCCGGGCGGCTTCGCCCCTGGCCTGGCGGAACCTGAAGAGCAGCGGGTTGGCGGACTTGAAGCGGTTGAACCGGGAAAGCCAGAAGGTGCACAGGAGCAGCACGGCCGGGAAGAGGTGCAGCCATTGCGGGAGCCTGTTTATGCCGTCGGCGGAGTCCGCTACCGGGCCGGCGCGGGGCACGTCGCTGACATAGCGTATATCGGAGCCCGAGGCGGTAACCTGCGGCGCCGCGCCGGAAGGGTTGAAATAGACGCTTTTGGCCTCCTGCCCGCCTTTTGCCACGTTGAGCGCCAGCGCCTTCGTCTGTATGGAGCGGTACCGGCCCGACTCCGGCTCAAAAAAAGAGAAGGTCACCGCCGGCACGGTCTTGCTGCCGGCGGCGCGCGGCACCAGGATATAAGTGAAGGTCTTTTTGCCGTTTATGAGATCCCCGTCCTTGCGGACGTCCAGCGAGCTCATCGTGTCGAAGACTTTGAAATCCGCCAGGTCCGGAAGCTTCGGGGCGGTAACCGCTTTCAGGTTGCCGCTGCCGGCCACCGTGATGGAAAAGTTGATGGCTTCCCCTGTCTTCGCGTCCTGCCGGTCCGCCGAGGCGGTGACCGTGTATTTGCCGACGGCGCCGGAAAAATCCGCGGGCGCGCCTTTGGGCAGCGGTTTTATCTCCAGCGTTATCTTATCCGTGGAGAATTCCCTGCTTTTCCCCTGCATGCCGCTCATGGACATGAACTTCTGGAAGAAGTTGGCATCGAACGGATCGAGGGGTTCGTTGGAGGGTACCTGCGCTATTACCGTGGCCGGGTTTATCTCCGCCGTGCCGGGGGTAAGGGCGAAAAGGGCGGTCTTTATCTCGCTATAGGAATAGCGCAGCCCGCTGAGGTCCGTCTCCCCGGAGCGGACCGGCGGCAGGTCCTCTGCCAGCAGGTTCTTTAAAGCGGGCTGCATGTACTGCGGGTTGGAAGTGAGGGGTACCGAGGTGTAGAACTTTACGCTCAGGTTTATCTGCTCGCCGGGATAGGCGGACTTCTTGTCCGTTTCGGCTTTCAGGAAGATCTGCGAGCCGGCCTTGGCCTGGCGCTGCGCCGCGGCGCGGCCGACCCGCGACTGCGTGGGACGCGCGGTCTGCTGCCGGGGCTGCGCGGCGGCGGCCTTGGTCACGGTTATCTCTATTTCCCGGGTGGCCGCGCTTTCTTTGCCGTTGGAGACCGAAATGGAAGGAATGCGCTGCATGCCTATGAAGCGCGGTGAGAGCATGTAGGTGAAGGTGACGGAAGTGGTTATTTTGCCGTTAATTATGGAGATATTCTGGCTGCGCCCCGAAGAGTAGATATTGAAATTCTGCATGTTCGGGATCTTGGGCTCCGGAACATTGGAGGAATCCCCCGCCACCTGCACGGTGAGGTACAGCGAGCCGTTTATCTCCACCTCGGAGCGGTCCGTATCAGCGGTTACCGTAAGATAGGCGGCCGCGGGCCGCGGCGGCAAGGCCAGCAGCAACGCTACCGGCAGCCAGAGCAAAGATGGCGCGAAGCGGCTCACCAGTCCTCCTGTCTGGGCTGCGGGGGCGGCTTGCCTCTCTGCAGCATCTCCAGGCGCTGGGCCGCGCCCTCTTTGCGCGCGGCCTCCTTTTCTTTTTCCTTCATCATTTCCAGTATCTGGCGGGCCCTTTCCCTGGCTTCGGCTTTTTTGCGTTCCTGTTCTTGTTTCTGTTGTTCCTGCTTATCCTTGTCTCCGGAGCCGCCTTCTTTTTTGTCCTTGTCCTTACCGCCGCCCTTCTTCTTGTCCTGCTGTTTGTCCTTGTCTTTCTTGTCCTCTTTCGGGTCCTGGCACTGGTTCTTGTTCTTCTGGTCCTCCAGCGCCTTCTGCAGGTTGAACTTGGCGTTGACGTCCTTCGGATCCAGCTTGAGAGCGGCGCGGTAGCTGTCTATCGCGCCGGGGATGTTGCCGTCCATGAAAAGCGCATTACCCCGGTTATAGTGCGCCCTGGCGGCCAGTTTGGGGTCCCCGGAGCTGGTTTCGTATGACTCAGCCGCTTTGGAGTACTCCTCCATGCGGAAGTGAGAGTTGCCCAGGTTGAAATTGAGGCGTTTGTCCTCCGGTGCTTTTTCAAGGGCCCGCGAATAATATTCGAACGATTTAGGCCAGTCGTCCTGCTTGTAGGCCGAATTCCCCTTTCTCGCAAGAGAATCCGACTGCGCCGCGTTCAGCGCACCGGCCAGCGCCAGGAGCAGCGCGGCCGCGCCCGGAAACTTGCCGCGGAAAAACCTGAATTTCGGAAAAGTGAAACTGAACCCCTTTTCCATAAGAAGTAATTCTATCAAAAGCAGAAGCAGAGCCAAAGCCAGCGGCCACTGGTAGCGGTTCTTGAACCTGGTCCCGCCCTTGCCCTTGGTTTTTTCCAGTTCCAGCGAATCTATGGCGCGGCGTATCTCGCCGGCCGCGGCGTCCGGGCCGGTATAGCGCAGGTAGGCGGCGCCCGTCGCGCTGGCTACCTTCATCAGCGTCGA
>PEXO01000122.1:8964-10673 GCA_002779045.1 Elusimicrobia bacterium CG08_land_8_20_14_0_20_59_10
ATGCGGCTTACCACGGTTTTACCGTCTTTATCCTTCTTGTATTCCAGCGTGTTGCCGAGGGAGTCGTTCATGGGGATAAGCTCCCCGTCCGGGGTGCCTATGCCGATAGTGAAGATCTTCAGGTTCTGCTCCGCCGCCGCTTTGAGGGCGAGGTCCAGCGCACTGGAATAATCTTCCCCGTCGGTTATCAGCACCATCACTTTCTGCCCGCCGTAGCGGGAAAGCATGGTGGAGACCGTTTCTATGGCTTCGGCGAAATCCGTGCCGGGCGCCGGCAGCATGCCGGGGCTGAGCGCGGAGGAGAAGTAGGAGATGGCTTCCTGGTCCGTGGTGAGCGGGCATTGCACATAGGCCTGCCCGGAAAAAGCCACCACGCCTATGCGGTAGTCGGCGAACTTTTCGGCTATCGAACTAAGCAGCAGGCGGGCGTTCTCCAGGCGGCTGGGTTTGAGGTCGCGCGCGCCCATGGAGAGCGAGGTGTCCACGGCTATCACCACGTTGCCCTTCAGGTCCGTGACCGGCATCAGTTCCACTCCCCATTGCGGCCCCGCCGCGGCGAGGAAGGCCGCGCCGAGCGCGGCCAGCATGAAAAGGTCGCGCAGCAGGCGCCGCGCCGCGCCCGGAGCCGAGTCGAACCTGGCAGCCGCCGGGCCGAAGACCAGCAGCGCCACGGCGCGGCGTTTCTCTTCCGCCCTGAAGCGGAAAAAGACCAGCGCCGCGAGGGCAGCGGTAAGCCAGAACAGGGTGGCGGGGTATCTTAAGAGTTCCATGTCACGGTATGGTCCTGAAATATGTCCTTTCCAGCAGGAACAGCCCGGTCAGCAGCAGCAGCGCCGGGACCAGCAAAAAATTGTAAAGGTCGGTATAGGAGGTGTAGGTCTTGGCCTGGAATTTGGTCTTCTCCAGGGAGTCTATCTTTGAGTAGATGCCTTCCAGTTCCGTGTAGTTCTTGGCGCGGTAGAACTCACCGCCGGTGATGGCCGCTATTTCGCGCAGCGCGGGCTCGTCCAGGTCCTCTTCAATATAGACCACCGGCTGCAGCGGGTTGCCGGTGGGCACCTGCGCGCGGCCTTTGCCCGCCGTGCCGATAGTGTAGACCTTTATATCGTGGGCCTGCGCGGTCCTGGCCGCCAGCGGCAGGTCGGTTATCAGGCCGGAATTCGAACGGCCGTCGGTGAGCAGTATTATCACCTTGCTCTTGGCCTTGCTGTCCTTGAGGTGGTTCACGGCGGTCACTATGGCGTCGCCTACCGCGGTGCCGTCGGCCTTGGTCATGTTGAGGTAGGCGGAGTCCAGCAGCTCCAACAAGGACTGGTAGTCCAGCGTCAGCGGGCAGGCGAGCATGGCCGCGCCTCCGAAGACCGTAACGCCTATGCGGTCGTTCTTCCTTTTCCTGACGAATTCCGAAGCGGCCGCCTTGGCCGCCTCCAGGCGGTTGTTAGGCGAAAAATCCTCGGCGGCCATACTGCCGGAGGTATCCAGCGCCAGCATTATGTCTATGCCTTCGGTGGGCGGCACTTCCCCGCGCGTGGCGCTCTGCGGGCGCGCCAGGGCGAAGACCAGCAGTATTAAAACCAGCACCCTGGTCCAGAAGGGGAGGACCTTGAAAAGCATGGAACGCACGCTTTCTACCGCGGGCAGCGGGGCCGGTATCCCGGCCGAACGCAGGCGGCGCCCGGCCTGCACGCGCGCCAGTCCTGCCAGGAGGC
>PEXO01000147.1:0-147 GCA_002779045.1 Elusimicrobia bacterium CG08_land_8_20_14_0_20_59_10
TCGCGGCTTTCCGACACGCCCAGGCGCAGCACCTGGGGCGCCTTGTCCCTGCGGGCGCCCGAGCCGAAGGACGGACCGTTCACGTTAAGCGCCGAAAAGCCGAAAAGATGCTTATCGTCCGGGCGGAAAACAACACCCAGATCAGCC
>PEXO01000147.1:218-10762 GCA_002779045.1 Elusimicrobia bacterium CG08_land_8_20_14_0_20_59_10
AATAACCCCCGCGCCTGCGTTCAGCAGCTGCCAGGTACCCCAGCCGAAAGACAGGGTTTTCTGCACCGCGCCTCCGCCGTAGTCGCGCGATAGCCCCCCCGCATAGAAGGTCCCCTTCCCGCCGTAGCCCCTGCGCGGTATCAGCGCCCACGCGCCGAAGGAGGAAAATTCCGCGGGGCCCTGCGTGGTCCTCTCGGAAGACAGGAAATGCGCCCCTGTTTCGAACCTGGCCAGGCCGCCCGGCAGGGCCGGGTTGGAATAGAAGGAAAGCGGGTCCTGCAGCGCGGCGGCCTGGCCGCCGAAACCGAGCTGCCGCGCGCCCGCCGGGATATCCTCAAAAACCGCGAAAGAAGGGGTGGAAAAAGAAAGCAGCAGAATAACCGCGGAGACGCAGAGTGGAGCGAAGCGACACAATCCAACCGCAGCTACAAGAACGCAGAGAAACACGGACGAGAAAACTCCGCGCAACTCCGCGGCCTCCGCGACCTGTTCTAAACTTTGAATTGTGTCGCTTCGCTCCACCCTGCGGTGAGGGGCTCCCTTTCTTCTAGCTATTCCCATCTGTGTTTCCTCCGGCGGCCGCCTTTTCCTTTTCTTTTTCCACCGCCACGTCCGAGTAAAGGGCAATGCTGCCGCGCCCGTGCGACTTTACCCAGTAAAGGGCGTCGTCCGCCCTTTCCAGCAGCCCCTCCACCCCGGAGGCGTCCTGCGGGAAAGTGGAGATGCCGATGCTGAGCGTTACCTTCAGCTCCCTCGTCTTCGAAAAAGGCACGGCTATGCGCAGTTCGGAGATCTCCTCGCAAAGGCGCTGCGCCAGCCGCGCCGCCTCGGCGCCGGCGGCCTGCGGCAGAAGTATGACCATCTCGTCTCCGCCGTAGCGGCACGGGAAGTCTATCTTGCGCAGGTTGGAAAGGATCACGCGCCCTATCTCCTTGAGCACCACGTCGCCTATCTGGTGGCCGTAGGTATCGTTGATCTCCTTGAAATAATCCACGTCGGCCCAGATCAGGGCCAGCGGCTGCTTGAAACGTTCCGCGCGGTAGAATTCCTCCTGGAAACGCTGGTTGAAATACCGGCGCAGCGGCAGCTTCGTAAGCTCGTCGTAAAGCGAGAGCTCCTCCACCTTGTCGAACAGGCGGGAATTATCCACCGCCAGCGCTATCTGCCCGCCGAACGATTTAAGCATCGCCAGCTCGGCCGGCTCTATACGCTGCTGGCTCAGCAGATTGTCCACGATGAGCAGGCCTATCGTCACCCCCTGCACCGCAAGCGGCACGTACAGCACGCAGTCCTTGTAGCGCTCCATGAACGCCCCGGTGCTGCGGCCGAGCACGATATCCGCGAAGCGGTGGGCGCCGGCCTCCAGCGGGATCTCCTCGTAGGAGATGCTCTTTATCTGCCCCTGTATGTCGGCGGAAAGCTCGCCTTTAAGCTTGCGGTTGCCTTCTTCTATCAGGTACAGGCGCACCCTGTCGAAACCGAAATAGGTCTGTATGCCGGCCAGGATATGGCGGAAGCTGTCGCGCGCGCGCAGGGCGGTGGCAAAGACCTCCGTAAGCTCGGTTATGGCCGAGACGGTCTTCTCCTGGCGGCGCGCCAGCGAAAAGAATTCCTCTTTGTAATAGTCCTTGAAATAGGAACGCAGCCAGGCCCCGGCTTTGGAGGCTTCCGCGGCGGAAAAACGGCGCTTGCGCGGCGAACGTTCCAGCCGGACCAACCCGGTGCGCGCCACGGCGTTCCTGCCTCCGGAGGGGTCGAAGAAATCGAGCTTGAACGGGAAATAGAAGAAGCGCCCGGCCGCGGAGGAGGCCGCGCAGGACTGCCTGGTCTTTATGGCCGCGGCCGCCGACGAACCCGACAGCGGGCGCAGGTTCTCCTCGTGCTCAAAAGACGCGCCAAAGGCGTGGCGCAGCCTCAGACAGAGCAGTTCCGTCTTCTCGTCGTACTCGTAAAAAGAAGCCCCGTCCAGCGCGAACTGCTGCGAAACGGCCTCAAGGGCCGCCTGTATGAAAGAGTAACGCCCATCGTAAAAGACCTGTTCGGAAGCGGTTCCGTAAAGATTTTTAGGGTTCTTTTTCATGCGCTCCGTCTCTTCCGCTCTCCCAGGCATAGGTAACTAGGTAATCAGGCGACTGGGCGACCCGGCCATTAGGCTCTTAGTTTTTTCCATTGCCATGTTGCCTGATTACCTTGTCGCCTAACTAGTACAGCGACAGCAGGTAATCCGCCTCGCCCTGCGCCATTATGAGCTCCCTGTTCAGGTCCTCCCGCGCATAATCCTTCCTGGCTATTTTGAGCGACAGGTTCCAGAGAGCCCGTTCCAAAAGCAGTTCGGCGGTGGGATAGACCATGATGTTCGGCATCAGCTCCGGAGCCGAAAAAATACGCCTGTAAACCCCCGAGTCGCGTTCCTCCTGCAGGCGCTGTTCAAAGGCCGGCTTCAGGCAGGGGAAGACGCCGAAGCTTTCCGTAAAAGCCTCCATGTTGGGCGGCTCCATCACCCAGGATACGAAAGCGGCCGCGCCATCGGGATCGCTGGAAGAAGCGGACACCGCCAGGTTGTAGACCAGCGCGAACCCGCTCCCCGGGGAACCGGGATAGGGAAGCATCCTGAACCCGGCCCGGCCCGGCAGCTTGCGGGAGGAAATTATGAAAGCGCACTCTTCCGGGGGACGCGGCCCGTGCTCGAAACGGTCCGGGCTGAACAGCTCTATCTTGCCGCTTACGGCCAGTTCAAGCCAGTCCTCAATGCCGCCGGCGGTCTCGTCGCGTGTAAAAGTAGCGCGGTTGAAATCGTCCGAAAAAAGACCGCCGCGGCGGCCCCACATCCGCGGCAGCACGTCGGAAACGGAAACGGAACCGGAGGAACCGGGACAGGAGAGGGCGCGGAAATTGCGGCGCCGCCCCCCGGAAGACAGTTTGTCGAGCGAAGCGCGGAAGCCCTCCCACGACGCCAGCTCTTTGGCGGGGTCCGCGCAGATCCCCCTGAGCGCCTGCATCCTGCAGAAAAGCGCCGGGGCTTCTATCCACCACGGCGCCGAGAATGCGCGCGCCTCATCGTGACGGCACAGCTCTTTGAGGATAAACCCGGGGTAGCGCCTGCGCACCAGCGGCTCCACCCTGCCGGACAGGTCGGAAAGAAGGCCGAGCCTGGAAAAGAGTTCCGTCCAGTTCTGGGGTATCTCTATGATGTCGGCGAGCGGATTCCTCCTGGGGTCGCGCAGATGGGCGAAAAGGCTCTCCCACATGCTTTTGCGGCTCTTAACCAGGAACTCCGTTTCCGTATCGGGGAAAGCTAAAGAGAACCTGGCCAGCATGCTCTTAAAAGCCAGGTGCTTGCGCGGATCGTAATCCGAAAGGAGCCAGATGTTCATTCTTATGTTCACCGCAGAGGCGCAGAGAGCGCAGAGAAACAGGAGAAGCAACGAATTATGCGGCGGTTTTTTTGTTGCGACACAGCAACACATTCTTCTCCGCGTACTCCGCGACCTGTTGGAAACAGTTGAATTGTGCCGCTTCGCTCCACCCTGCGGTAAATTATCCCCATATACCAATACTAATTTCTTTCTATTTCCAGCCGGGCACAGCCAGTTCCGGCGCCACCTTAAGGCTGTTGCTGTACCTGCCCGCCTTCAGCCTGCGCATGGCGCAGAGAGCTATCATAGCGGCATTATCGGAGCAGTAACGCTTTTGGGCAAACCTCGTCTCGAACCCTTCCAGCGCGCTGAAAGCGGCGCGCAACGCCCCGTTGGCCGAAACCCCGCCGCCTACGGCTATACGCCGCAGCCCCAGAGAGCGGGCGGCGTCCGCCGTCTTTTTCACCAGCGTTTCCACCACTGCTTCCTGGAATGACCGGCAGACCAGGGCCTCCTCTCCCGCAGGCAGCCGCCGCCGGCCGCGGTAAAACTCCCGCCCCAGCCTTTTAGCCAGGTAATAGCTTACGGCCGTCTTGAGGCCGCTGAAGGAAAAATCCCTGGTGCCTTCCATGAACGGTCTCGGGAAAACGGGCCCCTTCCCGCGGGCTGCGGCGGCCCGCTTCTCTATCTCCGGCCCGCCGGGATAGGGAAGTCCGAGCAGCCTGGCCACCTTGTCGAAAGCCTCGCCCGCGGCGTCGTCGCGCGTGCGGCCCAGCACCTTGTAATCGCCGTACCCCCGCGCATGCCAGAGCTCGGTGTGCCCTCCGGAAACTATCAGCACGGCCAGCGGGAACACCAGCGGCCGCACAGCACGCCCGTTCTCGAATTCACAGGCCAGCAGATGGCCTTCCAGGTGGTTCACGCCTATAAGCGGCGCGCCGGCCAGTTCCGCCGCGGCCTCGGCGGCGACACGGCCTACCATAAGCGCCCCCGGCAGCCCGGGCCCGCGCGAAAAAGCCACGGCGTCCACCGCGCCCCGCGCGAGCGGGAGCTTCAGCTTCGCGGCGCCCGCGGCGCCGGAAAAAACGAAAGGCATTTTTTCAAGATGCGCGCGGCTGGCCAGCTCCGGCACCACCCCGTTGTACCTGCGGTGAAGGGCTATCTGTGAAAAAACGGCGTTGGAACGCAGCACGCCGTTCTCCAGAACGGCGGCGGAAGTCTCGTCGCAGGTGGTCTCAAAAGCCAGAATTTTCATCAGAATCGGGAATCAAGAATCGGGAATCCAAGGTATTGGGGAACTATTCAGTTCCCTAATTCCGGGATCCCCGATCCACGATCCTCGCTCTCCCCATTATTTCCCCGGTCTTAGATTCCCCAGCACTTCGCGCGCGTGCAGCAGTTCCACGGCCCGTTCCAGCACCTCGTCGCGTACGCCTTCTTCCTTTTTTTCATCCGCTTCTTTGATAATGACGGCGTCCAGGCGCTTCGGAGGAAGAACCGCATCCTTTTTTGGGTCCGCGGTTTTCCCCGCCGGTTTCCCCGCCTTTTCCTCTTTGCCCGGGTAATAGAGCTCCTCGCCCTGCTGCAGCAGCTTCTTCTCGGTCTCCACGGGCACCTTTACAGTGATATCCGGGGTAATGCCGCCGGTCTCGTTCTTGGCGTCATGCTGTATGGACTTTCCGTTCGGCGTATAATACTTGGCAATGGTAAGGCGCAGGGCCGACTTGTCCGAAAGCGGTATCATTGACTGCACACTGGCCTTGCCGAACGTGCGCTCCCCTATGATAACAGCCCGCTTATTATCCTGCATGGCGCCCGCAACTATCTCGCTGGCGGAGGCCGAATAGCGGTTTACCAGTATAACCAGCGGCAGGGAATCAAAAGGCGCGGAAGCACTGGCCTTGAATTCCTGGTAGTTCTCCGCTTTACGGCCCTTGGTATAAACTATCATCTTGTTCGAGCTGAGGAAGAACTTGGAAACGTCCACCGCCGCGGAAAGCAGTCCGCCCGGATTATAGCGCAGGTCTATCACCAGCGTCTCCATGCCTTTGCCTTTGAGTTCTTCCATGGCCTTTGAAAAATTCTCCGTCACGTGCCCGGTAAACTCTATCAGCTTGATGTAGCCTATCTTCCCGTCGAGCATCTCGTACCTGAGATTCTCGGTTTTTATGAGTTCGCGTATGATAGTGATATCTCTCGTGGTCCACTCCCCGCCCTTCTCCTCCGGCGCGCGGGCGATAGTTATCTTAACCTGCGTTCCCGGAGTGCCGCGAAGTTTTTTTACGGCCATGTCAATCAGGATGCCCCTGGTTGATTCCCCCTCGATCTTAATTATCCTGTCCCCGGGGAGCATCTCCGCGCGGAACGCCGGAGTATTTGGCAGCGGCGTCACCACCGTAAGCCAGCCGTCGCGCATATCCACGCGTATGCCAATGCCTCCGAATTCGCCTTCGGTATCGCTTTTAACGCGCGCATAGATATCCGGCTCCATGAACTGGGAATAATCGTCCAGTTCCGCGACCATCCCCCTGGCCGCGCCGTACACCAGCTTCTGCGGCTCTATGGCCTCCACATAACTTTCCTTTATCAGCTCCAGCACGTCCACTATTATCTTGAGATGCTGGTAGGTCTTGTCTATCGCAAAATTCACGTAGGGGAAAACAGCGCCTATAATGAGGGCCGAAAGGGTTACAATGGCAAGTTTCTTCGCTTTCTTTATCGGCATACAACTCCTTAGCCCGGATCCCTTTGAAACGGGAATCCGGTTATATTCGCGTATTTGTCAATTATATATTAATTTGCCAGCCACTGCATGGGGTCAAGCGCGCGGTCGCCTTTGCGGATCTCGAAATAGACGGCGCCTTTCCCGGAGCTCTTCCCGGAACCCACTTTCTGGGTATCTTCGCCGGTGAGGCCCAACTGGGATAAGGTCTCCACCACCTGCCCCTTCGCGGCGTCGATGCGGCTGAGCAGGCCGTAAATGGTAAAAAAGCCCTTTTCATGGTCAACTATCACCACGTTGCCGTAGGTACGGAATGGACCGGCGTAAATCACCCGCCCCCCCAGTACAGCCTTTACCGGGGCGTTCTTTGGCGTTGCTATCCGCACGCCCTCGCGCACTATCCAGGTTTTAAGGACCGGGACTTCCTCGCGTCCGAAACGGCTAATTATTCTGCCTTCAGAAGGCCACGGCAGGGACTTGCGCTTTAACGGAAGTTCCAACGACCCGCCCTCGCTGCGGTAAGGCCCCCGCTTATGGAGCTTTTTTACAAGCTGGTTAAGCCCCAGGGCCGCGTTTTGCAGCTTCGCAACCTCCGCCGCGAGCCTCGCCTGCCGGCCCTTGGTGCGCTCCAGCTCGTCGCGCTTGCTCTTGAGTTCGCCCTTATGGGCGGAACTCTGCTTGCGCAACAGTACCTGGCGCGCCCGCAGGCTCACGCTCTTGCGCTTCAGTTCCTCCATGTCTTTGTTGATCTTAAGGCTTTCGCCCTTGATCGTGGTCAGCAGCGCGCGCTTGTTAAGCATAGTAGCGCGCATCAGCATGTCCTTGGAGATATCGCGGGAACCGTAATAAGGGTAATAAAAATTCTTCTGCAGGGAGTACATCACCAGCGCGCCGGAAATATCGCCGGAAAGGTTCTTGCGCGCTTTTTCCAGGGATTCGTATTTCTGACGGGAGTCGGACGACCTGCTCTTGGCCCTGCCCAGCTGCCATTCCAGGTCCTGACGCTTGGATAGATTCTGTTTTTCCTCTTTTTTCAGGCCGGTCAGTTCGGAGGTTATCCGCTCCTCCTCGGCCCGGTACCGGTCCAGCTCCAGTTTTTTCTCTTCCAGCTGGCGGTTTATCTCTTCGAGGTTTTGCTTCTTGGAGTCAGCCTTGTCTTCGGCCCGGACGGCGGAAAGGCAGAAAAGACCGAGCGCAGCGCAGACGGCCGCACGCAGCAGGACCGGCATCAGGGGCCCGGCCCGCCGGATCAGGCGTCTTTTATTTTGCATTTTGCCGGCCCTGCGCGTTCTTCCACTGGCAGAGCACCCACCCCAACAGCGCCCCGCAAACCACCACGGCGGCCTGCCACAGGGGATTGGGCCAGACCCACACCGGGCTAAGGTATTTTACCGGGTAGACCACGGCATAAGCCGCCAGCGCGGAAAAGAAAGCTCCAGCGCCGCCGGAAAGGAACCACCTGGCGTCGGAATTCAGCGAAGCGGCCAGCGAGGCCGGGGTATGCCCGTGCGTCAGCACCATGGCGGCCATTATCACGAAGGAAAGGAACGCCAGCGCAAGCGCCAGGCGCACCAGGTGCCCGTAAAAAAGCGCGTGCATGATGGCAAAGGCCTCGAGCGGCTTATACTTGATATCGGCCACGCCCGGCACCTGCCAAGCGGCGGAGGTCCAGGTATTCATATCGCCCAGCACCTCCTCATTTATGGCCGCTTCCCAGGTATCCGGCATCGGGTTCTGCCCCGGAGCCAGCACCGAAGCCACCAGCTCGGGGTCCTCGGACTTAAGCCTGGCCAGGCGGTCCTTGCGGCTGACAAAAAAAACCTGGGCGGTGCCTTTTATAGCGGACAAGGCCGCCGACACGGCTTCCGGGGTCTCTTTGGATTTTTCATCACGCACAAGAATTATGCGGAAATCTTCTTTCAGGATCATCGCTATTTCGCGCATCTGGGTATGCATGAAAAGCAGCATCTCGGCCAGCAGCCCCACCGAAAAGGCCAGCAGGAAGGCCACCCTGTAGCCTTTGCGGCTTTTGGGAACGTCGCGTGGTTCGCGCGAATGCCGGTGTTCTTCCATAATAATTATGTATTAACGCCCTTCGGGCGGACTTTTCCGAACTTATTTTTTTATCCGCGGATTTCACAGATTTTATCTGCGTTAATCTGCGGGTTTAACAAAAGCAAATTCCTGCAATACAATTATAGCTTTTTCGGAGAGCCGCAAAAAAAGCGAAGAATCTTTGAATTCCACCGAGGCGACGAAAGGAGCGCGCAAGAGCATAAAAGCTCCTGCTGCCTTCTTGTAGAGTGGTGGTTTAATTGTGGGGGTCGAGCGCAGCGAGACTGTGCTTGTCGGTCAGTCGTCAGCCGGGGCGGGTTCTATTTCTTCATGTAAGTCTACCCGCGGGCCAGCTGGTAGTCGTCGTCCGGCGGGCCGCAGGCTTTATGGGGTAGATTTAAACACCGGGAATTCAGAAAGCAGGCGGCCCATGAGCTGGCTTTCTTTTATGGCGCTGAGCGTCTTCAGGAGACCTTCGGCCGGGTTGAATTTCATATCCGGCCGGGCGGTACCCGGATGAGCTGGCCTGTTAGCGTGTTAAAGTTTGGGTTGATATACACGCTTTAAGGGCGCCGGGGTTTATTTCATTTCCTGTACAGCATTTTACTATTGTCCTGCTATCTCCGGCAAAACCCTCAGTCGGAGCTCCGGTCTCGGTTTTCAGTACTCTGATATGGAAATATGAGGCTTCCCCAGGCACATCCTGTTCTGAATATGTATCCGCGTTCGCGCACATGATTTCCAGAAGTTTCTTCCGGTTTTCCAAGGGAACCATCTTTTTGCTGATGTCCGCGTCAATTCCGGTGTCGTGGCCGGGAAAAGGCTTTTTCCAATCGCGATTTACATCTATCACGCCACCCTGAAAAAGACTCATATCGAAAATATATAGTCGGTCGGCAGCCGGAAATGCGACCGCATAGGTATCAGCAACGATTTTTACGAGATCAATGAGTTTCTGTGTCCCGTAATGGTTATCCCCATGATAAGCATTCGACCCCCAGGGGTTAAAAGCGTAATAATAATTCTCCCCCCCCGGCAGCTCTATCAAGCCGGAAACCTGCACAGATATATAATTTGTCGCGCTACCGCAACCGGAGAAATGTTCAATAATTCCTGTTGCAAATACCGGGAACTGTTCCCAATAATAATGAGTAGCGCTCCCCTGCAAGTTTGGAAAGATTATAGGGCTCGGCGTCGCGTGAACCGGGGCGGTGGAAGCGCTTAACGAAATGCTGCTTATCGCTACCGGCGGAGGCGGGATATTGGAATGCTGATGTCCGCCATATGATGGGTAAGAAATATAGTCTTTTTTTGCCGTCCATGGGTGTTTTGAACAGCTTAATGTCCATCTCCCTCTAGTGTTAGGGCGGACGGAATATTGATTAAAGTTCGCCCTGTTCGCGCCCCCCGCGCTTTTTATCGGCTTAACCTCAACCAATTCCCCGGTTTTGGTCAGTATTTCCAGTTTAACATATAATTCCAAGGGCTCTTCTCCTGTATAAGAATTATCTGTCTGCGCAGGCTGCATGGTTATCCCCTCGCCGGAATCGGATCGTGTTCCGAATTCCATCATAAGCCTGGGGCCCGTTCCGGTGCGGTATGGGACAATAATCTCTTTTGCGGAAGTGACAACGGACTCAATTGCCGTATCTTTGAGAAGTGTTGTTACACTTTCCGGTTCTTTGTTTCTGCTGTCAAAATCCACAATAGGCGCAGCGTTTAAGATAACTGGCGAGAGTATAATACATAATAATACAGGTATCCCGATTTTATTTTTCACAATTCCTCCACAAACTAATTTCTATTTTACTCTCTTTTTAGGATTGTTTTAGTTTATATCGAGTATCGCTCTTAAGTGGGCTCCCCAAAGTCGGTATATGTCTTTTGATCTTTTTGGACACTTCTGCCCAAAATGAATAGACACTCTCCGCCGCCTCCGTTTAATCCACCATATTTACTGCCCTATTTATAAACGCCGGGCCGCATCGGAGATGCGGCCCGCTATACAAGCGGAACTTACAGCGACGAGTCCTTGAATTCCACCGAGGAAACGAACGGGGAACGGGAGACCTCCCCGACCATGTCCACCGGCAGGGTGCCGGTGACATCAAAAACACTGAACTTCGAATTCGCCGACTTCTCCGGCAGGCGGAACCAGTTCTCGGAGGTAAAATTATTCCTGTCGCGCAGCGTCTTTATAAAATCCGGCACAAAAGCGTTGGGCGTGTTCTGAAAAGGCACCTTCAGTGTTATGCGCACCCGGGTCTTGAGCGGCACTCCGGTGCTCCTCTTTTCAATGGAGACCCTGGCTACGCCCTTCATTTTGAGTATGTAGCCTATGCTGGAATAGGGAGCCCAGCCCATTATCATGGTCTTCTTCGCGTTGCGCGAATGGTAGATCTTCTCTCCGC
>PEXO01000182.1 GCA_002779045.1 Elusimicrobia bacterium CG08_land_8_20_14_0_20_59_10
GACAGCTATGATTATAATATATTTCGCACTATGAAACGCTTACCGCTCCTTTTCGCGCTGCTGACGTTTTACCCGGTCGGCAGGGCATTTTCTTCGGATATAACCTGGCTGCGTCCCGGCGCCCGCGCTAACGCCATGGGCTCGGCTTTTTCCACGGTAGAGGGGGACGCGTACTCGGTATTTTACAACCCGGCCGATCTAACTACCCTGGGGAACGTTGAAGCGCATTTTGAGACCGGCCGCAGGCTTTCCCCCGCAGCGCGGGAAGGCGAGGCCTCTATCGCGTACATACGTCCCCAGCCGGACAACGCGAACCGCACGGTCGGCTTCGGCTATTATGCCGTGCGCCGCGGCGGCGACCTGAGCGCGGACAGCGCCGTATTCTCCATGGGCGACCGCACCGTGATAAAATATTTTCAGCAGCCTCTCTTCTACGGAGCGGGTGTACGGCTGGTGAACCTGCGCAGCCCGGAGAGAAGCAACTTCGGCCTGGGCTTCGACGCCGGCCTGCAGCTGGGCAGCGATACCGGCCTGAAGACCGCGCTGGTCCTCACGGACGCCGTATTCGGCCTGGGCCGCTCACTTACCACGCTGACGCTGGGCAATTCGTACCGCTCCGGCAATACCCTGTTCCTGGCCGACCTGCGGACGCGCGGCGCTTATTCCGAACTTTTCTTCGGGGCTGAACACACTCTTTTCAACGGGCTGGCGCAGGCGCGGGCCGGCAAAGGCATCTCGCTGGACGGCGGCAGGTACATGGCGCTCGGCCTGGGCGTGAACGCGCTGCCCTGGATAATTGACCTGGCCTGGTCCCTGCCCTGGAAAGGCTATAACGCTTCCGCCGGCTATTACGGCTTTACCATAGGCCGCCGCTTCGGCGGCCGCACCTTCAGCGATATGCTTGCCGGCGACGCCGCCAGGCAGGTGGAGACCAATAAAACAGAGCTGGCGGAACTGCGCGCGCAGAGGGCCGCCCTTGAAAGCAGCATAACCGCCTACAGGGTGAACAAAAGCGTGATGGAAACCGACCTGACGCTTATGAACGGCCGTATACGTGAAATGGAAACCACTATAAAAGACCTGGAACTGCGCACCCTGGAGGCGCAGTACAAGAACGAGAATCCCCAGCCGGCAAAAAGATACGTACCCGCGCCCCCGGTGCGCTGGCCCAAACTGCATAAGACCGCCCCCGGGGAGACCCTGCGCTCAATAGCTTCGAAATATTACGGCAACCCCAACCTCTGGGAAAGGATCTATGAAGCCAACGAAAAGTCGGTCTCCAGGGGCCTGCCCGTGGAAGGCGCGGTTTTCACGATACCCGCCCCGCCGCCGTCCGGGAAGTAGGCCTTTATGTTCAACACCGTACAGATAATCTGCGCGTCCGAAAAGAACAGGACCCTGCTGCGCGGCATTTTCAAGGACCTCGGGGCGGACGCCGTCTTCTCTTTCGACCTGAACGACGCGCTGGCGATCTTAGAAAAGGCGCGGCCCGCGGCCGTCTTTATTGTTGACGGCGGGGACCCGCCGGCCGAGATACAGCTGCGCGAAATACGCCGGGCGGCGCCCTTCATCCCCATGATCCCCCTTTTAAAGCGGCGCGACTCCGGGCGCGCGGTGGCCCTCATGCGGGCAGGCGCTTTTGATTGCGCGCAGTACCCGTGGACCGCGGAGGCGCTGGCCCCGCTTTACAAAAAGGCCATGAACCTCTCCGGCACGGCGTTCGAACTGGATTCGAAAGCCCTGCGCTCCAAAGGCAGGACCCTGGCGCTGCTGCTGGCCGGGTTCTGCGCTTTCGCGGGCTTCTCCGGCGGCGCCTACTACGGCTATAAAAAATACACGCCGCCGCCCCCGGCGGTGAAGAATTCCTTCGCGCTGCCCTACTCGCACGCCACCGGCATAGTTATAAAAAAGGGTTCCGTGCTGATAAGCGACTGGCATAGCCAGGCCGTTTACGAGCATAACACAAAGGATTTCAATATACTTAAAGTGACCAGCCTGCCCGAGCTCACCCCGGTGGCCATGACCACCGGGCACGACAGCCTCTGGCTGGCCGGGACCGACGGGGTTATGGAAAAGCGCATGCTGGACGCGCGCTATACGCGCGTCTCCAGGGCCCCGGCTATGAAACCGGCCCCGGACGGCGTCTGTTTCGACGGGCTTTATTTCTGGACGGCCGACTCCCGCGCCGGGGAGATAATCAAACGCCTGCCGCTGGAAGCGCTGCCCGTTTTCAAGACCTACAAATATCCCGGCGGACTGATAGGGGCGTTCACCTGCGATACGCGCTTCCTCTGGGTGGCCGACCCCAGGTACAAGGCCCTTGTAAAACTATCGCTGGACGACCCGGACACCATTATTTCAAGAACGGAACTGCCGGCTTACGCCTCGAAAACCATGAAGATAACGGCACTGGCCTCGAAGAACGGGAAGCTCTGGTTCGCCGGCGAAGATAAAGGACTGGGGCTGGCTTTCTTCAAAGATGAACCGAAACAGTGAGCTTATACCGGTCGCGATAACGGCCTCCATGGACCTGCCGCCGTTCTGGGGGAGGTTCGCGCGGCTGTCCCCGGACGAGGCCGACCTGTCCAGCCAGT
>PEXO01000227.1 GCA_002779045.1 Elusimicrobia bacterium CG08_land_8_20_14_0_20_59_10
GTTGAAACCATGGAGCGCAGTTGATAGGGACATAGCGGCAGGCCCTCGACCGTGCATCCTGCACTATTGTTCTGCTATAAAAAAAGGGGCGTCCCCGGTGAAGGGGACGCCCCGCGGCGGGAGCTGCCTGCTTTATTTAGTGAAGTAAGGATGCCCCAGGTAGGGCTTCTTGTCGGGTTTCTCCTCGCTCTTCTTTATCTCCATCTCCTGCACCAGGATGTCCGGCGTCACTATCGTGCCGGGCGTGCTCCAGTCCAGGTTATAGACATAGGTCTCGCCGGAGACGGCGGTGATGTCGCGCAGCGCGCGCAGGTTGGCGCCGGTGAACTCTATGCCGTGCACGGCCTCCTCCCGCCCGTCCGGGTACACCTTCCACGCCGAGAAAGGCGTGCCCAGGCTGTCCAGGCCCTTTACCAGTATGCAGTACTCCAGCTCCTGCTCTTTGCAGAGGTCCAGGAATTTCTTTTTCAGTTCCGCCGCAGGCAGCACCTTCGCCGGGTTCTCCTCGGGGATTATGAAGATGTTCGCCGGGGAGCCCGAAGGATATTCGCCGAAGCTGCCGCGGCCGTGGCCGTTCGACTTCAAGAAGTCCCGGGTGGCGGCGCGGGACATGTAGTACTCGGTGAGCTTGCCCCTGGTTACCAGTTTCACCTTCTGCGCGGGCACACCCTCGTCGTCGGCCTCGTAGAAGCCGGTCAGCGGCACGCCGTTGTGGTACTTCGCGCCCGGATCGTCCACCACGTTCAGGAAAGGCGAGGTCACGCGCATCCCTACGCGCTCCACCAACTGGCCGGCTCGGCGGTACACGCTTTCGTTTGACCAGCGGTTCTTCTCGGTCCAGACTTCGCGCGGGTTGGCCAGGTTGTTGGCCAGCAGGCTCTCGAAGAACTTGCCGGCAGCGTCCTTTTCAAAGAGCACGGGGCCTATATAGGCCTTTATCGGCTCCGACTTGCCCATGCGGGCCATGCCGGCGTCCAGCTCTTCGGCGTCGGCGATAAGCGTCTTAAGGGACGGGACGTCCTTTGCCAGGCAGAAGTCGTGCCTGCGCGAAGAATTGAGCTTGAAGCCGTCCGGAGCGTAGCCGGCCGTGTTTATTGACACCGAGCCCATGCAGGAAGGCTGCCGGTAGGCGGAGCCTTCGCTGTTGAGGAAGCGCACGCCGCCGGAGCCGAAGCTCAGGCGCACCGTGGAAGACTTTACTTCCGGGTACTTCAGGAAGACGGCCGAAACCTTCCGGATGTTCTCCTGCCACAGCGCTTCGTCAAGGCGCTCTACGGGCGCGGGCCGGAACAGCTCGTAAGGGGCCTGGGGCGTCATGTCGTCGTAGAGCTCCGTCATGTTCTTGGACTCCACGAAAGCCCTCTTCTTGGAAAGGTTCTCCAGCGCCGTCTTGTAGGCCCTGTCGGTGGCGGCCCAGACGGTGAAGCGCAGCGCGTTATAGTCATCTTCCAGCGAGATGGACCAGTCCGTTTCCGCGCGGTAGCCCTCCCACATATTGGGGGCGAAGCTGCTATTGTCGAACTTCGCCGAGCCCATGCGCAGGTCCACCTTCAGGCGGCGGTAGGCGTAGGAATTCACGCGTTCCGCCGCGCCGAAGGAGGCGGTCACTCCGAACTGGTGGCCGTCGCCTATGTGGTAGGATAGGAAATACGGCTTGCCCAGCTTGTCCATTTCCAGCTTTTGCATCGAGCGGGACAGCTCGTCCTTCATGGCGGCGAACACCTTGTCCCCTGCGGGCGGGCCGGCGTAAGCGCGGGACGCGCAAAGCGGCGCGGCCAGGGTCAGCCAGAAAGCTGCGACTGCGGTTATGATGGTTTTTTTCATGGCTTTATCCTCTTATTCGGCCGTCTGAGGAGCATAGCTTTTATTAGACGGCACTTGCATAGCTTCGGCCGTCTGAGGAGCATAGCTCTTATTAGACGGCACTTGCATAGCTTCGCCGTGCAGCGGCGGTTCCAGTACCGGCGGTTTTTCCTGGGATTTCTGCGTTTTTTCCACTTCCATCTCGGTCAGGAGCACGCTCGGGGAGACGGCCGAGACCGGCACCCAGCCGGACTCCGCGCCGCAGGTGCCATTGAACACCGCGTCGTCGTCGGCTGCGGCATAGATCTTGCTGAAGCTGGTGATCGGCGTGCCCACTATGTCCACACCGCGCACCACCTCGTCGGGGCGGCCGTCGGCGTAGACCTTGTACACCAGCAGCGGCAGCACCTTGAAGGCCTGCGGGCCGTAGGTGCTGGTGTTGGTAAAGCCCCCCGAGATGTCCTCGAACACCAGGCCGAACGGCTTGTTCTGTTTCTTCACCTCTTCTATCAGTTTCCGGCGCAGTTCCGGGTAGGTGCTGGTCACGGAGGCTTTCATGATAAGGTTGCCCATGCGCGCTACCGTGGGCCTGCCGGAAGAGCG
>PEXO01000012.1:0-6448 GCA_002779045.1 Elusimicrobia bacterium CG08_land_8_20_14_0_20_59_10
CGGGCCCGGTGCCCGCGTCCAGCGAGGCCGAAGGCTTCTAACCCGTTTTCCGGCAGGACGCAGAAGGATAAGAAGGCTGAGGGGGGGCGCGCTTCCGCTTTAGGCTTTTGCCTTGTCCTTTTTTTGTTCCCGGGTGGTGTAACGGCAGCACAACCGCCTTTGACGCGGTTAGACATGGTTCGAATCCATGCCCGGGAGTGGACTTTACATCTCGCGTTTATTAATGGACACAATTCAGCGTTCAAGTGGATTTAAAGTAACGGCAGGTTGCGGGTTCGCGGGTCCTGCCGGCGGTCCGGTTCGTCAGGCACGCGGTCGGCCACACCGTGGCCGCCGCTCCCCTCTCGGCCTTCGCGCTATGCAAGCTCAGGCCTCCGAGAGGGCCTTCCTAACCGGCTCCGCCGTCACCCGCTCCAATTATTCGCCTGCCGTTTCCTGAACTGTTGCGTGAAAACTAAAAAAGCTCCTCCTGAAAAACACAATTCTTCCTGGACCGTGTATATTGTGCGGTGCGCCAACGGGGCGCTGTATACCGGGATAACCAATGATCTGAAGGCAAGGCTGGCCGCGCATAACGAGGGGCGCGGGGCCAGGTACACGGCCTCCTTCGGGCCGGTGGTGTTGGTCTGGAAGAGGCGAAAGAAGGACCGTTCCGCGGCTTCGGTCCTGGAGGCCGCGATAAAAAAACTCACCCGCCGGGGGAAAGAGCGTTTTTTGCGGCCGGCCAAATAATTATTCCGTCCGGCCCGCCTATTTTTGTAAAATTTGGGGGTGGTCCTTTCCGTTCCCGGTCGTCTGTCGTTCATAATTTATGTCCAAAAAAAATAATTTCGCGGCGGTGGTACTGGCGGCCGGTCTCGGCGCCAGGATGAGATCCGACCTGCCCAAGGTCATGCATTTCCTCGGGGAGATGTCGCTGGCCGAGCGGGTCATACGCAAGATAGCGGACCTCGGGCCGGAAAAGATAATAGTCATAACCGGCCATAAGGCCGAACTGGTGGAGGCGGAGCTCGCGAAGAAGCTCCCGGCGGAAATCTCGGCAAAGCTGGTCTTTGTCCGCCAGAAACTCCTGAAGGGCAGCGGCCGCGCGGTGCAGGAGGCCATGGGGCTTATCCGCCGCCACGCGCATGCCCTGGTGCTCTGCGGCGACGCGCCTCTTTTCAGGGTGTCCACCGCGAAAAAAATGCTCGGGCATTATTTCCGCTCCGCGCCGGACTGCCTGGTAATGACGGCGCAGCTCTCCGACCCCGGCTCCTACGGCCGCATAAAGCGCGATCACGCCGGCGGCGTTTCCGCCATAGTCGAGGCCGCCGACGCCGATTCCTGGGACCGCGCTTTAAAGGAAGTTAATTCCGGTACTTATCTCTTCCGCGTAAAGGCGCTTGAAAAGGCCGTGCGCCGCCTGGAGAAGAAAGGCTCCAAGGGGGAGTATTACCTCACCGACGCCGTGGAGAATATCCTGGCCGGCGGCGGCAGGGTGTCGGCTTTCAGGCTGGAAGACGCCACCGAGCTGACCGGGATAAATTCCCGCGCCGACCTGGCGTCGGCTTATGCCATGCTGCGGCGCCGCAAGGCCGCCGACCTGCTGGCCTCGGGTGTCACCGTGGTGGACCCGGCCAATACCTACATAGACGAGAGCGCCGCCGTGGGCCGCGATACCGTGATCTACCCCGGCGTCTTTATAAAGGGCGCCACCGTTATCGGCAGGAACTGCATGATAGGTCCCTGCGGCGTGATAGAGAACTGCGTGATAGACGACGGCGTGGTGATAAAATATTCCTGCGTTCTGGAGAACAGCCGCGTGCGCCGCGGCGCGGTGGTGGGGCCTTTCGCCCGGCTGCGTCCGCTCTCCGATATCGGGCCCTGCGCCGAAATAGGCAACTTCGCCGAAGTGAAGAAATCCCGCATCGGCCGCGGCTCCAAGATGCACCACCACAGCTACATCGGCGACACCGAGATGGGAGAAAAAGTTAATATCGGAGCCGGAACAATAACCTGCAATTACGACGGGGTTCATAAAAATAAAACTGTCATGGGGGCCGGCGCTTTTATCGGCTCAAATACCAATCTGGTGGCTCCGGTGAACATCGGGGCGGGGGCTTATACGGCCGCCGGTTCTACTATAACGGAGGACGTCCCGGGCGGCACGCTCGCTATAGCGCGCGCCCGGCAGGTGGTTAAGCGGCTGTCCCCGCGGGGCGGGGACGGGAAAAAAAGGACAAAATGACTCCTGAGCTGAGGAAGCGTGGCTCTTTCAAGATATTCAGCGGCAACGCCAACCCGGCGCTGGCCCGGAAGATCTGCGATATGCTGGGCGTTCCGCTTTCGGAGACCAGGGTCTCCAAGTTCGCCGACGGGGAAATAGACGCGCATATCCTTGAGAACGTGCGCGGCGAGGACTGCTACGTGGTGCAGCCCACCTGCCCGCCTGTCAATGACAACCTCATGGAGCTGCTTATCCTTTTGGACGCGCTCAGGCGCGCTTCGGCCGGGCGCATAACGGCCGTGGTCCCCTATTACGGCTATGCCCGGGCCGACCGCAAGCCCGCCCCGCGCGTGGCAATAACGGCCAAGCTGGTGGCCAACCTTATTACCGAGGCCGGCGCCAACCGCGTGATAACCATAGACCTGCATGCGGCGCAGATACAGGGCTTCTTCGATATCCCGCTGGACCACCTTTACGGCCGGCCGGTGATACTGGACTATATCAAGAACCGCAAGTTCGACAATATGGTGGTGGTCTCTCCGGACGTGGGCAGCGTGGAGCGCGCCCGGTCCTTCGCCAAGCGCCTGGATATAGGCCTGGTCATAATAGACAAACGCCGCCCGCGGCCCAACGAGGCCGTGGTCTATAACATTATCGGCGAGGTCAACGGGAAGACCTGTTTCATTTTCGACGACCTGGTAGATACGGCCGGCACCCTCGCGCAGGTGGCTAGCTCCCTTAAGGAACACGGCGCTTCGCGCATAATAGCTGCCGCGACCCACGGCGTCCTTTCCCGCGACGCCGTCGATAAGCTGGATAAATCGCCAATTGAAGAGATAATCCTGACCGATACGATCCCCGTAAACGCCTCAAAAAGTGCTAAAATCAAGATAGTATCCGTGGCATCACTGCTTGCGGAGGCTATAAAGCGCAACCATATGGGAGAGTCCATAAGCGAGCTCTTTAAGTGAGCGCGCCGTTCCAGGAGGAGAAAGCAGTATGCAACAGAACATAATTTCAGCGGACAACCGGGAAAATCCCGGGGTGCGCAGCAAACTGAGCGCTTTCCGCACGTCCGGCCGCATTCCCGCGGTCATCTACGGCCAGGAGAAAAAGCCGCTCAATGTGACGGTGGATGAGAAGGAGTTCAACGCCATCATTAAGGGCGGCGCCAATATCGTTCTTAAGATAAAGCATCCCGGCGGCGAGGATACCGTGGTGATAAAAGACAGGCAGCGCCACCCGCTCACCGAAAGGTGGACGCATATAGACTTCCAGCGCATCTCCCTTGAGGAAAAGATCAAGGTGAAGGTGCCGGTGAAGGTGACGGGCGAGTGCTACGGCGTGAAGGTGCAGGTCGGCCTGGTGGAGCATACGATGCGTGAACTGCATGTGCTCTGCCTGCCCAACGATATTCCCAAGGAAATAGAACTGGATATAACGGAGCTGCGTATCGGCCAGTCGCTGCGCGTCACGGATGTGAAGTGCGGCAAGGCTGAACTGCTCGATGATCCGAACCAGATTGTGATCAGCGTGACCGCTCCCAAGGAAGAGAAAGTCGAGGCCCCTGTTGCCGGCGCCGTTGCCGGAGCCGTGGCCGCCGCCGGGGCCGCCGAGCCCGAGGTTATAGCCAAGGGCAAGAAGGAAGAGGGTGAGGAGGGCGCCGCCAAGGATGGCGCCGCCGCGAAGCCCGAGGCGAAGAAAGCCGAGCCCAAGAAGTAAACCGGGCCCTGCCCGCTGATGAACATGGTTCCTGGCAGGGCACGGTCATAGGGAGCAGAAGCCGGACGTCCGCCAGGGGTGTCCGGCTTCCTGCTTTTTATGGATGAGCAAATTTTACTGGCCGTGCTGTTGGGCAATCCCGGCGGCGAATACGAGCGCACCAGGCACAATATAGGTTTCATGCTGGCCGACCTCGCCGCCGGACGCCTGGCGCCGGGGGGCCGCTGGCGGGACTGGAAAGGCAAAGGTCTTTACCTGGAGGCGGAGGCCGGCGGCAGGAAAGTGTTCCTGCTCAAGCCGCAGACCTATATGAACCTTTCGGGCGGGGCGGCGCTCGGCTTTTCGGCCTTTTACAAGATACCGCCTGCGCGGGTCCTGGCCTGTTATGACGACCTGGCCCTGCCTTTCGGGCGCCTGCGCCTGCGCAAGGGCGGTTCGGCCGGTTCGCACAACGGCATGGCGTCCGTGATCTCGGTGCTGGGCGCCGGGGTGCCGCGCCTGCGGCTGGGGATAGGGCCCAGGCCCGCGCAGATACCGGGGAAGAATTTTGTGATGTCGAAGTTTACAAAAGAAGAGGGGGAGCGGCTGCCGGGTTTCCTGGACACGGCTTTTGAGGCTTTTAACGCGGTGCTGGTGTCGGGCCTTGAAAACGCGATGAACCGCTATAATCATGACGGAGATAAGTCCTTACCTTAAGTTTTTTTTCGGCCTGCTTTTTATCCTGCTGGGGCTGGGGTACATCTATAAGCCGACGGTCATAGAGCGTATAAACCGGTTGATACGAGAGACCTTCCTGAACGATTCCTATGTGGCGCTGCACCGCAGGAACTGGGGGTTCCTGCTGCTGCTGCTGGGCGGGATACTTGTTTATATGGGGTTTTCGCGCCTGTAGGTCTAAAGTCCTATTGCCGGCGCGCCTTAATACCCTTGTACGAGATCCTGTGAATGGTATAATATCACCGGGGGAATTGCCAAAATTACAAACCGGTATTGAATTCAGGCTCAGCAAGGCGTATTATTTGCGCTATAGCGATAAAACGGTATATATAGGGGGAAATATGACCTGGGAGGAGATAACAAAAAAATATGAGCAGGATAAGCGCGCGGCGAAAGAAGTAAAAACGCCGAAACTGCCCCGAAACTGGGATGCGCTTGTGCGCTCCACCGATAAGCTGGTCTGGCTGTTCATGCTTTCCAATGCCAGGAGCCCGGCCCGGAACGGATAGTTCTGCCGAAGAAATAAAAAAGGGCGTCCGCCTCAGGCGGACGCCCTTTTTTTATATATCCCGGTCAGAGCTCTATGCGCAGTCCGTCCCTTGCGGCGAAGCAGTCGGTCCCGCCTGCCGCCTTCTGCGCCAGGCCCCGGCAGTACCGGATATAGCCGTCCATCATGTCGTCGGTATGGTCGGGGTCGTGGTGAAAAATGGCCAGTTTTTTGGCTCCCGCGTTCAGGGCTTCAAGTACCGCGTCGTCGAAGGTGCTGTGCCCCCAGCCGCGCCGGGCGGAATATTCTTCTTGCGTGTACTGCGCTTCGCGGATAAGCAGGTCGCTTCCCCGCGCGAATTCGGTCATGCGGGCGTCGTTGCGGCGCGAATTGTCGTCTTCCCCGTTGAGCCTCGCGAAGCGCTCATGGTCGCTCAGGTAGGTGACCGAGCGGCCCTGGGCGTCGATCCGGAAACCTATGCAGATGCCGGGATGGTTGAGGTGCGCAAAGGAGACCTGGGCGCTGCCGAGGTCCACCGGCCCGGTCATCTCCGTGAAGCGCAGTTTGCAGGCCAGGTTCTTCAGCGGTATCGGGAAATAGTCGGACGCCATGGAGCCCCTGAAGACGCTTTCCAGGCTGCCGTGCGCGCCATGCACGCTGTAAAGCGTGAACGAGTTGCGCGGGTTGTATAAAGGGGCGAAGAAAGGGAAGCCCTGTATGTGGTCCCAGTGGGTGTGGCCCACGAAGATATGGCCGGTTATCGGGCGTTCGCCGTACTCGCGCAGCAGGGCGCTCCCGAGTTCGCGCATGCCGCTGCCGCAATCCAGTATGATCAGCGTTTCTCCCACGCGCACCTCGGTGCAGGCGGTATTGCCGCCGTAGCGCGTGGTGGCAGCGCCGGGTGCGGGGCAGGAGCCGCGGGTTCCCCAGAAGTGCACATAGAGCGGCAGCTGCCCCCGTGTCACCGGGAGGGCTTCCTGTGCCTGTCCCGCCGCCGGGGCCGGGGCGGGCGCTGTTTCATTTGCGGGGGGAGGGGATTCGGAGGGCGCCTGTGAAAGCAGTTCGCGGACCTTCCCGAGAAGGGCGGCCGGGGTATAAGGCTTAACCAGGTAAGCGTCGGCGCCGACGGCCTCGGCCTGCGCCTTGTCCGTGGCAAAAGGCTTGGAGGAGGCCACGATAATACGGACGCCTTTTATCCCTTCCGGGCCTTTGAGATGCTCGCAGAACTCGTAGCCGTGCATGCGAGGCATCATCAGGTCGGTTATCACCAGGTCCGGCTGGAAGGCCTGCGCCTTTTCCCAGCCGTCCTGGCCGTC
>PEXO01000012.1:6620-19544 GCA_002779045.1 Elusimicrobia bacterium CG08_land_8_20_14_0_20_59_10
CGCCAGGTCCCTGCGGAATACTTCCACCGGACCCGCGGCTTCTCCTTTCAGGTCCCCTTTGCGGAAAACACCAACGCGCCCGTGGTTGTTCAGGAACGCTTCAAGGAAGACCTTGCGGGTAAGCAGGTCGGGCATGATAAGGTTCGCGGAGGTTATCTCGAAACTGAGCGGGAAGACGGGGTTAATTATCTTCTTGACGGCTACGGGTACGCCACCGCTGTTCTTTGCCATTACCAGCAGAGTGCTGTTGACGGGGAGATAAGAGGCGTTCAGCGCTTCGTCCATAGTTATCGTGCCGCCAACCCGGAAAAAATAACGCAGCGCGGCCGGGTAGGTGAACCGCCACAGCGCCAGCGCGCAGGCGGCGGCCGCCAGCAGCCAGAGGGTCTTTTTCAGCATTCATGTAAATCCTATAAAATCTGCCGCTCCGGAAAAAGTCTTTTCTTGGCGGCGCGGTTTTCACCGTACGCAACAATCTGTTCATAATCATTTAATATTCCCTTTATTGACTTGGGTCCGGGGGTGTATTACACTTGATATATAGTGTTTTCGAGGACAAAATATGGCAAACGAATATGGCGAGATAGAGCAGCTGGTCAACGATGTCACCAGTCTTGACACGGCCCGCATGACCCTGCGCTGGGCGCTGGAGCGGCTCAATACCATCGAGAAAGAGAAGACCGACCTCAAGAAGAACCTGGCCCTGGCCGAGGAAACCTCGCGCAGTCTGCAGCTCAAAGAGGCCACGCTGAGGGACGCCGTGGAGTCCCGTTCGAAAACGCTGGAGGAAAAAGAGGATTTTTACACCAAGCTGGAAGCCACCATGTCCCTGCTGGGGGAAGGCAAGCTGGATATACAGCAGCTGCTTAAGAAAGAAGCCAAGCTCGACAGTCTGCGCAAAAGCCTGGAGAACGAGTACCAGGAGAAATTCGAGGAGCTGGATCATAACCAGCGCGCGGTGATAGAGCGCTGGAACTCCCGGCTGCTGGAGACGGAGAGCCAGTATGCCGGCCGGCTGGCCGAGGCCCAGGTAAAGTACGACAGTCTCCGCGCCGGGCTTGAAACCGATTACCAGTCGCGCATAACCGCTTTACAGGCCTCTTTCCGCTCCAAGGAGACCGGGCTTAACTCAAGGATAGCCGCGCTGGAAGCCTCCACCTGTGAAAAGGACGGCAGGCTGGAGAGCCGCCGCGCCGAACTGGAAACGCAGTGCCTTTCCCAGAAGCGCGAAGCGGAGGAGAATTACCGCAAACTCAAAAATATGCTGGAAGCCGGCTTCGAAGCGAAGCTCCGCTCGGCCGATTCCGACCATGAAGCGCAGGTGCTGTCGCTGGAGAATTCCTGGAAGACCGAACGCTCCAGGCTCCTTGAGGAGCAGCGGGTGCGCGACGAGCAGTTCCAGACCGCGCAGGCGCGTATTAAGGAGATAGAAAATAATTTCGCGTCCCAGCAGGAGGCCCATCATGCGGAGCTCCTGAAGCTGATCTCGGAGCAGGAAAGCGCTTTCCGCGCGCGGCTGGCCGAGCTGGAAAAGGAAAAGGCCGCCAAAGAGGAAATGGTGAGGGAACTTTCCTCAAAATTGGAAAAACGGGCTTCCGGCTGGGAAAAAGAGAAGGCGCAGCTCGAGGCCGAGTTCGGCCGCCGGCTGGCCGACGCGGACCGCGCGGCCGGCGAAAGGGTTTTACTGGCCGAACGCGAGTACGCGGACAAAAAAACCGAACTTACGGCGGCCCTGGCCGCCGGCCGCGCCGAATTCGAGCGCGAGTTCCAAACGCGCCTGGATACCGAGCGCCGCGCGCTGGCCGCTGAAAAAGAGCGGCTGGCCGAAGAAAGGAAGTTCCGCGAGGCCGCCCTGGCGGACGCCGCGCAGAACGTCAAGAAGCTCGAGACCATGCTCGCCTCCTCCCGCGAGGAGCATCATAAAGAGCTGATGGAGAAGATCCGCTCCGGGGAGGCGGCCTTCCGCGAAAAGCTGTCAGGGTTCGAAGCGGAGAAGCTGTCTTATAATGAGACTATAAATACGCTTACCGATGAGCTGCGCAACCGGGACGCGGTCCTGCTGGAAGAAAAAGAAAAGATAGCGGCGGAATTCGACGCCAAGGCGGCCATTTACGAGACCCGCCTGGCCGCGCTGGAAGCCTCCTTCGGGGAAAGGCGCCGTGATTACGAGGACAAGCTGGCCGCGCTGTCGGTCAAGCTGGAGGAAGCCGCCAAGGCCTCCGCGCTGGAAAGGGAGAATTTCAAGAACGAGCTGGCCAGGATCTCCGCCGAAAGCGGCGCCCTGTCCGAAGCGCGCGCCGCCGCCATCCGCGCGGAGTATGAGGCCCGCAAGGCGGAGCTGGAAAAGGAATTCGAGGTCCGCTACGGCGACCGGGTGAAAGCGCTGGAGCTGGAGAAGTCCCGCGTCAACGAAGCGCTGGCCGAGCGGGAAAGCCAGCTCAATGCTTCCTACGCTAAGGCCGCGGAACTGGACGCCGCGCTTGCCGGCCTGCGCCGCGCCGCCGCCGAGGAGAAGGTGGCCATGACGCGCGGGCATTCCGAGGAAATGCGCAATGCCATGAAGCAGCTGGAGGAGGACGCCAAATTCCGCGAGAACGAGCTCTGCTCGACCGTCAGTGTGCTGCGCGAAGAGCTGGCCGAGCGCGACAGGCTGCTGGCCAAAGAACGCGAAAAACTGGTGGACGAACTGGCGCAGGCTTCCGTGGACGCCCATGCCCGGTCCGAGGAAAGAGCCGCTTCCGTTCGTTCCGAGTACGAGGGCCGGCTGGCCGCGCTGGAAGCCGCCGCCGAGGAGCGGGCGGCGGGGCTGAAGGCGGTCCTGGCCGATAAAGAAGCGCTTCTGGAAAAAGCCTCCGCCGACCGCGCCGCCGCGGAGAGCGCGCTGAAAACGGCCTTCGAAGGCGAGAGGGCCGGCTGGCTGGAAGAAAAAGAGGGGATCGTTTCCGGTCTGGAAGGCAAAGCCGCGCAGCTCGAGGCCGCGCATGCCGCCCGCGCGGAGGCGCTGGAGGCGGAATATGCCGGGCGCAGGGAGTGCCTGGAAAAGGAAAATTCCGAACGCGCCGCTTCCCTGCACGACGAGGCCGTAGAAAAAATAGAGTTCGAGCGCCGGAACTGGCATGCGGAGCGCTCCCGCTTCGAGAACCTGCTGGCCGAAGCTTCCGGGAATTTCCGCGGCGCGCAGAAGGAGATAGAGGAACTTAATTCCGGGCTGCGCAAAGCGGCCGAAGAGAATTCCGCGCGGGAGACGCGTTTTAACCGTGAACTGATGGAAGCCCGCGCGAATTACGAGAAGGAAGTCTCTTTCCGGGTTTCCGACGCAGTGTCGGTGCAGACCGCCAGCCTGCTGGCGGCCCTTGAGGCCGCCAAAGCCAGGAACACGGAGCTGGCCGACCTTGCCGCGGAGAACGAGAACATAATACGCGCTTTGAAGGCGGATACCGCGGAGATGCGCCGTGACTTCGAAGAGCGCCTGCGCAGCGCGGATTCCGAAGCCGTCGCGGCCCGCCGCGCCGAACTTGAGGAGATATACAGCCGCAAGAGCGCGCGGCTCGAGGAGAAATTCGCCGTTCTTAAGAAGGAACTGGAAGCTGGCTTCCAGGCCCGTCGCGAAGAGGCGGCCGGCACTTTCGTGGTGAAGAACGAACGGCTTGAAGATGAAGTCAATAGCCTTAAAGAGGAACTGGAGAAATTCCGCGCCTCCGAGGAGGCCGCCAATAAACGCACGGCCGGGATCTTCTCGGAAATGGTAGCGGCCGGGGAAGCGGCGCAGCTGGAAAAAATAAAGCTGCAGAAAGAACATGCCGCGGAACTGAAGAACGTCATAGACGAGACCGTCAGCCGCATAACCGAAAGCGCGGAGGAGAAGATGCGCTTTACGCAGATGGAACTGATGAAGACGCAGGAAAGCAGTAAGGACGAGCTGCAGCTGCTGGAGGAAGGCTTTCTTGCCGAGAAGGAAAGGATGCTGGAGGAACTGTCCCGCCGCGATAAATACATAGAAGATTCCGACATGAAGATACAAGGACTGGAGCTGGACATAATGAAATACCGGCAGAACGCCTCCGGCGAACTGGCACAGCAGATAGCCGGGCAGGACGAGCGTTTCAGGGAGATAGTGGGCCAGGAGAAAGCGCGCCGCGATCTGCGCGAGAGGGCGTTTGAAGCGGAGATCGAGGCAATTAAATCCGCCGGAGAGGGCCGCGTTAAACGGCTTGAGGACCTCCTGTCCGCTAAGGAAAAGCTGATGGCCGAGCAGGACGGCGTTTACCGGCGCAAACAGCTGGAGCTGGACGCCATGCATTCGGAGATGAACCTGCGCGTCAATAAGTTCAACGAGGAGCTTTTTGAGCAGAAACAGGCGCTGGGCGAAAAGGAAAAGGCGCTGAACGAATACCGTCTGAAGCTCGAGAAGGACTACACGGCCAGGGCCGCGGAGCTGGAAAAGATGAAAGGCGAACTGAGCCGCGCCATAACGGAATACAAGAACAGGGAATAGCCGGGGACTTATATGGAAAAAGGACGCGACATACAATGCGTGCCGGCAGAAATGCTGGCGCGCCTGAAAGCCCTGGCTGAACGCCTCTGGGCCGACAATAACCCTTCCTCGGTGCATCTTACGGCCTTGCTGGAGGAGTTCGAACCGGATATGAAGGCGCTGGGACAGATCGTGAAGGAATATGAGACCGAGTTCTCCAGCCGCCTCTCCTCGAAAGAAGGAGAATTCACCAGGAAAGAGGAGCGCCTGAAGGAAAAAATACAGACGCTTAACTCCCGTCTTTCCGCCCTGGAGAGCGAGCACGCCTCCGGAGCGAAGAAAACGGAGGAGCTTAAAAAAGCGTTTAAGGACACCGAAGTCCATCTTGGGGAGGTGCGGGCCGGGGCTATGGAGACGGAGCGCGAGATGAACCTTAAATACGTCTCCAAGATGCAGGAACTGTATGACCGGGTGAACAAAAAAGAGCAGGAAATGCTCTCGGACTGGGAGGAGAAGAACAGAACACTGGAGAACAGGCTGCAGGCTCTGGACGGGGACCATGCCGAAAGGATGAGGCAGTTGAAGTTCAGGGAAAAAGCGCTGGGAGAGGATGCGCGGGCCCGGAAAGCGGAGCTGATAAGGACTTTTGACCGGATACGCGAGGACCTGGACGCCAGGGAGCGGTCGGTGGCCGCGCGCGAACGCGCGCTGGCGTACTGGAAAAAAACCGGTTCCGGCGAGACCGGCAAGGGGGAGCAATGAGCGGGACCGAGGACCTCAGGAACCTGCTGGACCGGCTCAAGGACGAAGTCGGTCCGGTGTCCGACGCTGCGCCGCGGCCCGCGCGCCGGCCGGCCGGGGAATTTTACAGGGAGCGGGAGCGCGATGCGCAGGCCCGTCCGCGCGCGGCCGGGTCTTCTCTCCCGGCCAGGTACGAGTTCAGGCGCGAAGAGCCGGAGTCCCGGCCTTCCGGCGGGCAGGCCTGGGCGGAGAACAAGGAGGTTATGCTTTTCGGAGCGCTTACGTCGCTAATAGCGGCGCTCGGCGGGATACTCGGCGGGGTGGATTACCTTGTTTATATAGGCGCTGCGGGCTTTACGCTTTTTTCCCTGGTCACGCTTCTGTCCCTGGCTGGTTATTATCTTAACTCGCTGCGGCGGACTCCGGGCGCTTCCGGCATAAGCGAAAGGGGTGACACGCTTTCAAAAAGGGCAGAAACCATCAGCCCGCGCGGAGGGTCGCCGGGCCGGGAACAAGGCGGAGAGAAACTGAGGTAACCGACGCCGTATGTCCGCTAAATATATATAATTAACAAATATCATGAAAACAACGGCATTTGCACTGTCAATTCTTCTCGTTCTTAATTCCATTCCGGTCTTCAGCCTTGAACTGCCGGATTCCGATAAGGAATATTTCATCGCCGCGGGCGACGTGGTGAATATAAATGTTTTTCCCGCCGGGGAATTCTCCCGGGAGGTCACCGTGCAGCCGGACGGCAATATCGAGCTGCCGCTGCTGGGCGCTATAAAGGCGCAGGGCTTCCGGGCGGAAGAGCTTGAGAAGGCGCTTGTCGCCAGGTTCTCCAGATATGTCTCCAACCCGAAAATAACAGTCAGTGTGCGCAAGTTCTCTTCCAGCCGCGTGGCCGTGATAGGGCAGATAGGGAGCCCCGGCTATTACGAGTACCGCGAAGGGATGCGCCTGCTGGACCTGGTGGCGCAGGCCGGCGGTACCCAGGATTATGCGCAGGGCGGCAAGGTGCGCATCTTCAGAAATACAAAAGGCCCGGACAACAGCGTCTCCCAGGAAGTGGTCAGGGCCGACCTCAAGGCCGTCTATAACGGCAAGCTCGACAAGAATATACAGCTTTTGAGCGGCGATATAGTCTATATCCCCCGCAAGCCTTATTCCACCGCGGCGAAATGGATCACGGACAACTTCGTCCCCTGGGCCACGCTGTTTACTTTCGTGGTGACGGCGTCGATAGTGGCAAAAAAGAACTAAGCGATGAACTCCGAACTGACCCTGTACGACTACTGGCGCATAATAAACCGCCGCAAATGGACGGCGCTGGTCATCTTCACGCTGACGATGGTTTCGACGTTCTTTTATACGCGGATGCAGCCCACGGTTTACGGCAGCCAGGCCCTTATTAAAATAAAACCGCCGAGCTCCTACTATAAGATCCCCGGGTCCGAAGCACAGGATTACGACCAGTGGGGCGCCGTGGCCACGGAGATACGGGTTATAGCCTCCTCGGAAATTTCAGAACGCGCCGCTGTGAAACTGGGCCTCGCGCCGGGGGCCAGGGCGGCTTCGCTTGCCGGGGCGTACAAGGCCGCATCCCTCCCGGACTCCAACCTGATCAGCATCTCCGCTTCCGACGGCGACCCGGCGCGCGCGGCGGATATAGTGGCCGCGGTGATAGACGCCTACAGGGATTTCGACCTGGAGCAGAAGACGCTGCAGGCCAGGAAGACGCTGCGGGACATCGCCGACAGGAAGAACGAGGTGGAGGACAGCCTGCGGTCCTATGAGCGGCAGAAACAGAAGTTCATGGAGACCAATCCCAAGACCGGCCTGGGGAGTGTGCTGGCCAACCAGCTCTCCGACCTGGAGGCCAGGAAAAAGGAGCTGCTGGAGAAATACACGGCCAATCATCCGGAAGTGATCAACCTGCAGATGCGCATAGACGCTACCGAGTCCAGGCTGGGAAAGATCCCCGCCCAGGAAGTGGCCCTGGTCCGCATAAGCCGGGAAATGCGCATGCAGGAAGAGCTTTATACCATACTCAATAAGCAATACGAGGAGGCCAAGCTCGGCCTTTCCTCCATGGTCTCTTTCGTCAGCGTGGTGAACCGTCCCGTGCCCGGAAAAACCCCCGTTTCGCCCAATCTGCGCCTGAATATGACGATGGGCGCGGCGCTCGGCTTTTTCATCGCCATAGTGGCGGTGTTCCTGCTGGAGAACCTGGACGTCTCCATCTCAACCATAGAGGATATCGAGGCTTTCATGAAGCTGCCGGTGCTGGGAATAATCCCCAATATCCTCAGCGAAAAGCCGCTGGACAACTGGCTTACGCAGTTCATGAAGAAGGAACGCTACAGCGTGGACGCTTTTAGGAGCGCGCTGATAGTTAACCGCCGCTATGCCTCCGGCGTAATAGAATCTTACCATTCGCTGCGCACCAATATTATGTCGAACCTCGACTCCAAAGAGGGCGTTTCACTGGTGTTCAGCTCAGCCGGGGCGGCCGAGGGCAAAACGCTTACAGCCGTGAACTTCGCGCTGTCCTGCGCGCATTCCGGACTGAAAACCCTCCTGGTGGACGCCGATATGCGCCGCCCGGCGGTGAACCAGATCTTCGGCATGAAAAGAAACCCGGGTCTGAGCGATGTGCTGGCCGGCAAGGCCGACTGGCGGGAAACGATCCTTGAAAGCGCGGATTTTATGCTGGGCGGACTGGATTTCGACCTGCTGATGCGCTTCCCCGGGATAGAGAACCTTAAGTTGCTCAATTGCGGCACCCAGCCGGATAATGTGGTGGATATACTGGATTCCGCCGACTGGACGGAGCTGATGGAAGAGCTGCGGGGCGAATTCGACCTGATAGTCTTCGATTCCCCGCCGGTGCTGCTGTTCGTGGATTCCGTTATCATTTCAAAGCATGCCGCGGACGGGGTGGTGCTGGTCTACAAGGCCGGCAAGATAGCCAGGGGCGCGCTGAAGCGCGCCAAAGAACAGATTACGGGCGTCAACGCCAGGATGCTGGGCGTGGTGCTTAACGGCGTGCGGGCTTCCGAGATGGGGCCGCAGTACGGCTACTATTACAACGACTATAAGAAATACGCGCATCGCTGAAAACGTTTGACGGGCACAGGCCCTGTCGTGACACGGATATCGTTCAGGCGTGCTCCCGCCGCATAATTTCAAATGCAGATAATCGTGACCATACTCGCGGCCGCGGCCGCAATCGCGGCGGGCTTTTGGGGGATAAGCGGCAACCCGCAATCCCTGCTTGTGCTGCTGGGGGCCGTCCTGGTGGCGGTCTTCGCGTTTTTCTCCCCCAAGGGGAGCCTGGTACTCCTGGTGCTCTCAATGCTGCTCTCCCCGGAGCTGGGTCTTGGCGCCGTTACGGTGAACAGGAACGTGGTGGTGCGTTATGACGACATACTGCTGGTTACGATCTTTATCGCGTGGTTCGCCCGCACGGCCATCTTCAAGGACAAGCCTTTCATTACCTCCACTCCGGTGCAGACCCCGGTGGTGCTTTATACGGTGCTCTGCGTCATCTCCACCGGTTTCGGTGTGCTGCGCGGGGAGATAGTCTGGAACGTGGCCTTTTTCTATGTGCTGAAATACGTGGAATATTTCCTGCTGTTCTTTATGACGGTGAATATCGTCGAATCAGAGGAAGATATACGGAAGTACATGCGCTGGGGTTTTTTTGTGGCCGTAATAGTGACGCTCTACGCTTACTATTTCTACTATGCCTCCGGGCCGGAGGCCCGGGCCACGGCCCCGTTCGAGGTCCCGATGGGCGGGGATCTGCGCGAATCGGAACCGGCCTCCCTGGGCGGTTACTACCTGATAATCCTCGGTGTGCTTTTCGCGCTGCTCACGGAGACGGCCGGCATGCAGTTCCTGGCGGCTTTCGGGCTTATCGTCTTCATTTTTCCGGCGTTCCTGTTCACTTTCTCAAGGTCCTCCTACCTGGGATTCGCCGGTATGATGCCCGCCCTGTTCTATTTCGCCAGGAAGAGGAGGTTTCTGCTGGCGGGGCTGGTTTCCGGCGGGCTGCTGGCGATGGCGCTGCTCCCGAATATTTACGGCAAGGTGCTCAACCGTATAACCATGACTTATAAGGGGGCGTACGCCACGCAGGTCTTTAATGCCGGGGCGGCCGGCACTATAAGGCTGGAGGATTCCGCGGCTTCGCGCGTGCATTCCATGCAGCGCGCTCTTTTCGTGCATTTCCCGAAGCACCCGCTATTCGGCTGGGGGGTTACCGGTGTAGGGCTGGCGGACACGCAGTATGCATTGGTGCTGGGTGAGCTCGGCCTGCTGGGGGTCGTAATATTTACCTGGATGCTTTACCGGCTCTTTTATACGGCAAAGATAGTTTTCTTCTCTTATGAAACTCCGGCCATACGGGCACTGGCTCTCGGGTTCATTTTGTCGCTTTGCGGCCTGCTGGTGCAGTCTCTGGGAGTGAACACTTTCGTCATAGTGCGCATAATGGAGCCCTTCTGGTTCATAGCCGCCTGCCTCAGCGTGCTTTACCTGAAGATCCGGAAGCCCGGAAAAGATCTCCTGTCCGCGGTTCCGGACGGTTGATATGGCTATATTCCCCGAAGACTACCTGTTATCATTGCCGCAGCTTGTGCGGAATTATCGGATATTGAGGGTTTCTGCCGCCGCGCCCGCCCTGCGTCGCCGTATTTTTAAGACATGCCTGTTCACGCTTTTCCCCGGTCTTTACGGCGGCCGTTCAAAAACCACGGCAGCCGCCGGTTTTAGGGTGAAATACTGCACGGTGGAGTCGTTCCTGTACCTGTTCCGCGAGATATTTCTCCGGCAGGTCTACTGGTTCGACGCCGGGAACCCGGCTCCGGTTATAGTGGACTGCGGCGCGAACATCGGCATGGCCTCCCTGTACTTCAAGGCTGTTTATCCCGGTGCGGAAATACTCGCCTTTGAGCCCGATCCCGACGCTTTCGCCTGCCTCCGGGAAAACCTGCGGCTAAACGGGATCTCCGGTGTAGAGGCGAGGGAAGAGGCCGTGATGAACGCCGCCGGGACGGTGCCGCTTTATTCTTCTTTGTCCGGTCCCGGGGCCCTCGGGATCAGCGTGCTGAGGGGCAGGGCGGATGGCCCCCCGCGCGCTGTCCGCGCCGTAAGGCTTTCGGACCGGATAATCCGCCGCATCGACCTGTTGAAACTTGACATAGAGGGTGCGGAGACGGGGGTGCTGGCCGAACTGAAAGCGTCCGGAAAACTTCCGATGATAAATCGCATATGGATGGAGTACCATCACCACATAGACGGGAGCCTGGATTCCTTTTCCGGGGCGCTTGAAATGCTGGAATCAGCCGGTTTCGGGTACCAACTGTCGGCTTCCCCCGGGCTGCCATTCCAGCCCGGGAGCTTCCAGGATATAATGGTTTATGCGTACAACAAAACCGCGTTGACGGGACGGGGTGCCCGTGGCTGAAGGGCATAATGCTAAAATCTGAATATGGACTCCAGCGAAGCGGACATAACCGTCATAGGACCTGAAAGCGGGTCAGTTTTTGTTGAGTTGAAGGAACTGCTGCGCTACAGTGAGTTGTTCTACTTCCTGGCGAAGCGTGACATAAAGGTGCGCTATAAACAGACCGTGCTCGGCGGCCTGTGGGCCATAATACAACCGGCTTTCGCCATGATAGTGTTTTCAGTGTTCTTCGGCCGCATGGCGCATATGCCGTCCGACGGCCTGCCGTACCCGCTTTTTGTTTACGCCGGGCTGCTTCCCTGGACCTACTTCGCCGGCGCGCTTTCCTCTTCCGGGGAAAGCCTTGTCGTCGGTTCTAACCTTATTACCAAGGTGTATTTTCCCAGGCTTATTGCCCCGGCTGCGGCGGCCCTAGCAGGCTTGCTCGACCTCTTTGTAGCTTCTTTTCTGCTTGCGGCTATGATGCTCTGGTACGGCATCTATCCCGGCCCGGCGGCGTTCCTGCTGCCGCTGCTCGCCGCGCTCCTGTTCTTCTGCGCCCTGGGCGCCGGGTTGTGGCTAGCCGCGCTGAACGTGCAGTACCGGGATATACGTTATGTCATCCCTTTCCTCATACAGTTGTGGCTGTTCTCCTCTCCGGTGATATACCCGGCCAGCATAATCCCGGAGGGGTACCGCTTTCTTCTGGAGCTGAACCCTATGACAGGCATAATAAAGGCTTTCCGCTTATGCCTGCTGGGCGGGACTCCGGACTGGGTTTCCCTGCTGGTCTCGGCCGCCGTGACCTTTGCGCTGCTGATCTCGGGTGCCTGGTATTTCCGGCGCATGGAGAGGACTTTCGCGGACGTGATATAAAATATGAGCACTACCGCCATAAAAACCGAGGGGATTTCCAAGCGCTATCGCATAGGCGCCAGCGAAGGCTACCGTACGTTCAGGGAAACGCTGACGGATGCCGTGAAGGCGCCGTTCAAGCGGCTGGCCGGCCTGGGCCACCCGGTTCCGGAAAACGAGACCGTCTGGGCGCTGAACGACGTGTCTTTCGAGGTGAAGAAAGGCGAGGTTCTGGGCATAATAGGCAGGAACGGGGCGGGAAAAAGCACGCTTTTGAAGATATTGTCGCGTATAACGCGGCCTACGCGCGGCCGCGTGGAGCTGCGGGGGCGGGTGGGCTCGCTGCTGGAGGTGGGTACCGGCTTCCACCCTGAGTTGACCGGACACGAGAATATCTACCTTTACGGCGCTGTCCTGGGTATGAAGAGCTGGGAGATAAGCCGTAAGTTCAAAGAGATAGTAGAATTTTCGGAGATAGGCCGCTTTATGGATACGCCTGTAAAGCGCTATTCCAGCGGTATGTACATGCGCCTGGCTTTCTCCGTGGCGGCGCATCTCGAGCCGGAGATCCTTCTCGTGGACGAGGTGCTGGCCGTCGGCGACGCGGCCTTTCAGAAGAAATGCCTCGGCAAGGTCGGGGCAGCGGCCGGAGAGGGCCGCACGGTTATTTTCGTCAGTCACAACATGGGCGCGCTTGAAACGCTCTGTCACAGGGGAATACTGCTGGAGGGCGGGTGCAAGGTTTTTGACGGCGGCATACATGAGGCCGTTTCAAAATATCTTGCCAAAAGCTTAGAAACGGACAAATCCCCGCTGGAGAACTGCCGCCGCCGCGGCGCCGGGAAAATGCGCGCGGTCGGTTTCCGCCTGGAAACCCCCGGCGGTCTCCCTCTGGAGGCGGCGAAAAGCGGGGAACCCGCAGCGTTCTGTTTTGATTTTGAGAACCGCTCCTGCGGGCCGGAGGAGCGGGTTTCCGTGAGTTTCAGCGTGCAGAACGAAAGGGAGTTCGGGCTCTTCCATTACTACAGCCATTTCTCCGGGGTTTATTTCACGGATATGCCGGCAAAAAGCACGGTGCGCTGCTTGCTGCCTTCGTTAGACCTCGCGCCGGGGAACTATTTCGTGCAGGTCTGCACGAAGGTAGCCGGCGAAACGGACGACTGGCCGCAGGTGTTGCTGCCTTTGAACGTGATGGGCGCCGACTTCTACGGCACCGGGGACCCAAACCTTTCCACCTGGGGGCCTATGCTTGTTAAAGGCGAATGGTCCCTGCGCCGGAGTACGTAGCGGAAAGGAAGAAGATCGGGTTTTATTCCGGGTTCTTGTGCAATGGAAATATTACTGCTCCTTCTTTTCGTCCTGTTTGTCCTGCTTGGCGCCGTTTTGCCCGGGGTTTTTTTTG
>PEXO01000406.1 GCA_002779045.1 Elusimicrobia bacterium CG08_land_8_20_14_0_20_59_10
AGAGGGGCCTCCCCCGGGGGGCTGAGCCGCTTTTGGGCTGCGCCTTTGCGGCATTCCGCTAAGGTATAAGGGTCTATCTGTAGTGCTGCAAACAGCCGCAGCACTACAGATAGACCCTTATACCTTGCCTACAGATTTACCTTATGTCAGCTACAGATGATCAGATTTTAAGTATGGTGCGGATGGCGAAGTCCAGGAGGCGGTCGGGGATCAGCCATTTGAGCAGCAGGGTCAGCGAGGCCCTGAACGGCACCGGGTAGCGGGCGGCGGGGCGGCGGGAGCGCAGCGCTTTAAGGATGACGCGGGCCACGGCTTCCGGGCCGGGGGCGCCGCTGCGGTAGCTGGAGCGGAACCGCTCGTTGATGCGCTTTACCATGGGGCCGTAGGGGCCGGAGCCGGAATATTTCTGCAGGTTCACCAGGGCGGTATTGTCCCATTCCGTTTTTATGGGGCCCGGTTCAATCAGTATCACCTTTATCCCGAACTGCGCCACCTCCAACCGCAGCGCGTCGGAATAAGCCTCTACGGCATGTTTGCTGGCATGGTACCAGCCCCCGGCGGGAACGGTTAGCTTGCCGGCTATGGAGGAGATATTCACTATCGTGCCGCGCCCCGCGGCGCGCATATGCGGCAGCGCCAGCTGTGTCAGGCGGGCCAGGCCGAAAACGTTCACCTCGAACTGCCGCCGCGCCTCGGCTATGGGCACGTCTTCCACCGCGCCGTGCGCGCCGTAGCCGGCATTGTTTATCAGCACGTCCAGCCGGCCCTCTTCTTTATATATCCTGTCCACCGCGACGGTAAGGGAGGTCTCCTCGGTTACATCAAGCGCCAGTATCTTCGCGCCCAGCGCCTGCAGGTCCTTCATGCGCTCCACGCGCCGTGCCCCGGCGTAAACCGTATAGCCGTTCTTTAGAAGCAGTTCGGCCGTGCCCCGGCCTATACCGGCCGAAGCCCCGGTGACAAGTGCGATATCGTTCATTCGGCAGTATCCTTAGAAATTCCTGAGCTTGGTTATCTTTCCTTCCACTTTGAACAGGGCCGATTTCTCGGTCTTTTCGGTTACGGCATAGGTCTGCGCCGTTGAGATGTTTATGCCCATCACCGGGAAGAAGCTGCGGAAAACCGTTTCGTCCGCCCGGATGATCCCGCTGCGCAGCCATACCGGCTCTCCGGCCGCCAGCAGTTCCGCGTCGAAACCGCGCATTTTTTTCAGCAGCTCCTGCGGCAGCGAGGCCAGGTGCGGGTATTCCACCATAGCGCCGGCCAGCGGGCATTTATAGACGTCCTTTTTGACCGCTTTCACTATCTTCGCCCCGGCCAGCGCCTTCAGCGCGGCGTTTGCCCTGGCCTGCGGCATGGACAGGCGGGCGGCGAATTCTTTTTTGCTCCAGGCGCCGGTATCGTTGGACATGGCGAGGAAGCAGAGGTAGGTGTCCCGGGTGGAGAACATCACCTCTATCTGTTCCGGCGTGAGATAATATTTTTTCGTGTCCAGGGCTTTTTTCATGGCTTTCTGCATGGGTGAGAAGCCCGGGGCGTCCGGTTTTGCCGTCAGGAGAGGTTCTATTATATCCCTGAAGGCATCCTCGCCCGCCATGGTCTTTAGCCAGGCTATCGCCAGTTCATTGGTCTCGGCGCTTTTGTTGACTATGCGCAGCGCGAACAGGAAAGTACCGAGCCTCTCCAGCGCCGGCAGGTTCCTGCCCTGCTCTATCAGCAGGTATTTCCTGTAAGATATCTTAAGTACGCCTTTGCCGCCATTATCGTGGTAGAACCGGTAGGCGGTGGGAAAGCCCGCGTCCTTCCTGAGCCGCACCAGCATTTTTGAGAAGATGGTTTCCATGGTAGTGACCTGCCGGGTCCCCTTTTTCCATATTTTAGTATCAAATCGGACCTAAGTCAAAGAGGTAAACCGCCTGGGCTGAATAATTTCCGGTCCGGGGCCCTGCGCCTCATGTCCGGGTACGCGCCGGTTGCTATGCTATAGATGCAGTACAAGAAAGCATGCGCGGTGTTATTTACGGAGGCAATAATGAAAATGACGACAGATGCAGCGACGGCGAAAAAGCCCGGAGTATTGGCGGTGCTGGCCGCGCTTATGTTCGTGACCGCCGGCGCCAGCGCCGGCCTTCTGGAAAAGGAATTAACGGGGGCGGATTTCACCAGGCAGCTCGCGGAGATCCGGCTGGCGCTGAAAGCCCCGGCGGCCGGGGTGCAGGACAAAGCTCTCAATATGAACCAGGTAAGCGACCTGCTGCGGGACTCCGATCCCGCGGTAAGAAAGGCCGCCATCAAGGGCTCAAGGTTGCTTATTAACAACACCAAAATCTACGAAAGGGTGATGTTCATAATGGAGAACGACGGCGAAAGGCTTGATGTCAGGGTGGAAGCCGCGCGCGCGCTTTCCTATGCCGTGCAGTATCCCAAGGTGCAGGAAGCCCTTGCCCGGACCATAAAATACGGTTCCGCGCCGGTCGAGCTGAACGTGATGGC
>PEXO01000371.1 GCA_002779045.1 Elusimicrobia bacterium CG08_land_8_20_14_0_20_59_10
CGGCTAACATGACGGCCTCGGGAAAATCTTCCAAAAAACTTTACATCTACGGCACCAGGAACAAGCCTATCTCCACCTCCTTCGGCGGCTCGGTTTTCACTTATGACAACTGGCTCAATAATTTCCCCCCGCCCGGGCTGCCGGAAAGACCGCTGCTGGTGACCTGGCACATAAAACAATGACGGGCGAACCGCCGGCGGAATGGCTTATAGAACTGGGCGACAAACAACTGGCTCAGGGCGACCCAGACCGCGCTATCCATTACTTCAACCGGGCGCTGAAGAAGCGGCCGGAAGATCCCGCCATCAACCTCAGACTGGCGGAAGCTTACGGCCTGAAAGGGGACTCCGGCGCAAAGATGTACTACGCTCTCGCCATGGAACCGCTGCGCCGGATATTGCGCTCCGACCCGCGCAGCGAAGCCGCCAACGACAAGCTCCTGGTACTGGCCCTTCAAGACGGGGACCCTTGATACCCTCGCGCGCGAATACGGAGAAAAGGCGAAAACGGGAACCGACGGGGAATTTTACGCCAAACATATAAACCGCGCCCGCGCCATGCTGCTGATGGGAACCGAGTTGAAGCCGCAGGCGCCCGGCTACGCGCCCAACAACCTGATAAAGTTCTTCTTCGACTGTTTCATTCTGCCCGGCGGCACGCTTACAATAATCCTTAGCAACCTTGGCGCGAAATACCGGCCTTTTTTCATCCTGGGAATAACGATGTTCATGTTCTACTGCGCGTACCGGGGCATCGTCTTCATGATGACACGAAGACGCTGACCGGCGGGTCCGGGGCATGCACTTTTTGCCGCATAGCGGAAACCCCGGTGCTTGAATGGCCGGGGCGTTAAGGGATATTTGTTAGTGTTCTTACTGCGCAGGAGGTGCAGTCGGCAGTTCGAAAAAGAAACGGGAGCCTTTACCTTTTTCGCTGGCTATCTCAAGACGGCTGCCGTGCAGCGCCAGGAGTTCGTTCACTATCCGCAGCCCCAGACCGAACCCTTCCGCCGCGGCTTTGCCTTCCTCGGTACGGTAGAAACCGGCGGTTATTTTCTTGAGGTCCGCCAGCGGGATGCCCACGCCGGAATCCTCCACGGAGAACAGGATCTTCGCCGGCGGTTCCCCCGAAGCGCAGACTTCGATCCCGATATCCCCCTTTTGCGGGGTGTATTTAATGGCATTGCCCAGGAGATTGCTTACCACCAGCGCCAGGGCTTCCCTATCGGCGTTCACAAAAACGGGGGCCTCCGGCATTTTCACAGAGAGGTTAATTTCTTTCTGTTTCAGGATCCCCTGTACGGTGGCTGCGCTTTCCGCCACCAGCTCCCGCAGTGCCAGCGGTCTTGCGCTCAGTTTGAACCTGCCATCCTCCATTCTGGCTTCGTTAAGGATATTCTTCACGTAAAGGCCCAACTGGGACGAAGTGCTGTCAAGCATTGTAAGTATCCTGACGCGGGCCTCGTCCGCAGGTTCGGCCTCCATCTCCCTGAGCAGGAAAAGACCCGTGGAGAAGACGGTAAGATTATTGTTGAATTCGTGACTTACCGTATGCAGCATTGAGGATTTTAAACGGGACTGGGCCTCTTCTTTCTTGAGCTGGAAGGTAAGGCGGTTGATAAGGAAGGTACAGACGGCAAAAAAGCTGAACCGGATCAGCGCGTTCCAATACGGGATGAGCGGGTTTGAAAAGACCCTGTCCACCAGCCAGTGATTGTTCGCAAGCCAGACAAAGGCGCTTAAGGTTGAGGCCGCCAGCCCCCAGCGCAGGCTCAGCCGCCAGGCGATAAGCAATATCGGCAGCAGGTAGAACGAAGCCAGCGCTATTTCATGCCCCGTAACGGAATCGGCGCCGCCGACCACAAGGAACAGCAGGAAGGCTGCGGCGATCGTTCTGGCCGTGGTAGCCGTACACCAATGGATAAGTTTGATCATATTCTCCTGGAAAAACTCACAGGGTTTCGGGCAGCTCCACCCGGAACTCCGTGCCGGCGCGATAAGAAGAAACCCCGCCTTCAGGTTTGGTGAGCGGCTTTCCGACGCAGACACCGGGCCGGCGGACCGGGCTTAATTATCCCTGAAGCGGTTCACCCCGCGCCAGGAATATTCGCGCAGCAGCCCCTGCGCCGCGTGTCCGGCCGGCTCCCGGATAATTTCATTGTTCGCGTTGAGCAGACCGCAGTCCCAGGAGCTCCCGCCTATCGCGCTCCCGCGTCCGGCCCGGCATCCTTGCAGAATCTTTCCAGCTCCGCCGCGCACGGCAAAGACTCCGCGGCAGAAGCCGGCCCGGCCCAGGCCGCGGCCAGCACAAACGAGAGGATCAATCCGTTTTTCATAGCCACCCTTCCTTGGTTTGATTCCCCTATCTTATCATTATTCCGCATTTCCCGGCAAAACGTATTCAGTGCCCGAACCCGCCCGGGCAGGCAATAAAAGCGGGGGCCGGAACGTTGTACTGGAAGCAGGAGACTAAGGAGAGAATCATGAACAATAAGAAACTGGTTATGCTGACCCT
>PEXO01000368.1 GCA_002779045.1 Elusimicrobia bacterium CG08_land_8_20_14_0_20_59_10
CTGATACGCGCCTCCTGCCTTGGATACAGGAAGTATAGCGTATCAGGTGCTTGCTTTTATGCCCACACTATGTCGTCATGAGCCCAATAAAATAACATTTGACATTTCGATTGCAATCTTGTATACTATATAGCATGAAGATAATAAGCAAAGCAGACAGCAGCAAGTTAAGTGATTCCCTCACGCGGGAGATTTCGCGAATACCCGCATGGGATGGAATTCACCGTGGCACGCTTATGCGCTATTACCGCACCTGCGGCAATAAGAGTTGCCACTGTTACCAGAGCAAGAGCCAGCGGCATGGCCCCTACTGGTACTTATCAGTAACCTGGCAGGGCGGTAAACACAAGCTGTATGCCATTAAGCCGGAAAAGGTAGCGGAGGTTCGCAGAGGCATAGCGGCCTATAAACGCCTGTGGAAGTCTGTTTACCGGATAGCCGAATTAAACCTGGCGCTGTTGAAACAGACGCAGGAGGCGACGCCGAAATGACCGCCCAACAGCAGGCCAGCGTGTATCGGCAGCAGGTGCCGGCATTGGTGAAACATATAGGCTGGCTTGCAAGCATGGCGCAAGGCAGTTCTGAGCTGTTGCCCGGCAGCATCTATGGGCGGCGGCGGCGATGCGGCAAGCCCGGTTGCCGTTGTACCCGGGGGCATCTGCATAATGACACAGTGCTGGCGGTCCATGAGAATGGGCGACGCCGCCTTGTCAGTTTATCCGCGATAGATGCTGCCGGGTATGGCCTGCTGATCCGGAACTGGCGCCAGTTTCAGCGAAACCGCCGCGAATTAGAAAGGACTTTCGAGAAACTTCTGCTGGTTTATGATAAATTGGGCAAGATTAGAAGGATGAAGAAACGCGAACAATGCCTGAATTGTTAAGCTGGACAAAAAGGGAGGAGTTCCTTGCATTAAGCAACAACTGCGTTGAAGCGATCAGTTTTGCCAATACCGGCGGGGATGATTTCACGGCCCTGGAGCGGCAGGTCGACGCGCTTGGGGATGCGCTCAAGCGCAGGCTCATGGAACTGCGTCTGTCGGAAGACCCGCGCGCCAGGGCCGGCATGGAGCATTTTTGTCCGATATGCGGCTGGAAACTGAGAATACAGGAACATTCACAGCAGAGAACTTTAACGACTATTTTCGGCGGTGTCGTTTATAGCCGGGCATACGGGGTATGTGATCGATGTGGGCACAATGGGGCGCCGCTGGACATATCGCTGGGAATCCCCCGGAGGGGGCCAAGCGTTGGTGTGCTGGCAAGAACATGTCATGCGGCGGCGCTGAACCGTTCTTTTAAAGACGCCGGCGAAATGCTTTCCGTACACAGCGGGATAAAGTTTAGCGGCAAGCACCTCCGCACCTTGGCGGAGAGGACAGGCGCGGAGCTGGTGAGGGAGCGGGATGCCGACATCAGCCTCTATAAAGCGGACAAGCTTGGGGTAAAATCCGGCGCGGCCCCGGAGCTATTGGTGGTGTGCGCCGATGGCGGGCGGGTGCAGACGCGCCAGGTCGAGAAGAAAGAACGCTGGAAGGAAAACAAAATCGGCGTTGTATACGATGCTGAGGCGCGGCCGGGTGTAAGAGCCGGCCCCGGCGATTACGAAGGCGCCAAGAGTAAAACAAAAACCTACGTTGCCACAATGCGGCCGTGGGAAGACGCGGGCTGGATATTGCGCCTTGAAGCGGAGCGGCGCGGTTATTCTGCCGCAAAAACAAAACTATTTCTGGCGGATGGCGCCAGGAATATACGGGAACTTAAGAACATGCATTTCAGCGACAGCACATTTATCATTGACTGGTGTCACGTAGCGGGGCATTTGTCGGATTGCGCGAAGGCGATCTTTGGCGAGGGCACACGGGAATACTATCGCTGGTATGAGCGGCAGAAGCAAAAGCTATGGGATGGCCGGGTTGATTCTATTATTGCGGGGCTTAGAAAGCATTCACGGCGGCTGGGGAAGCCGGACAAAGACGATAATATATCCGGCACATCCCCGCGTGTAGTCCTTTACAGAAACGCCTATTCATACTTTCCCAACAACAAAGACGCCATGGACTATCCCTCCTACCGCCGAAAGGGCTGGCCCATCGGGTCAGGAGTTGTGGAAAGTTCCGTTAAACAACTCGGCCTGCGGCTTAAGGGGTCTGAAAAGTTCTGGAATGTTTCCGGCACGGGAGCTGAGGAGATGCTTGCGTTGTGCGCCCTTTACCGTTGTGAAGATGGTCGCTGGGATAATTACTGGCGCAGGCGAGCGCAGCCCGAACAAAACAGGGAGAGATTTAATGCCTAATCGGCTCAAGTCAGGCTTTCTAAAAGACCAGGAACAATACCGGTATATTGTGAGAGTTGGCAGTCAGCCTGCCGTCTGATAGCAGCTATTTGTATGCAGCTTACCAGATTTGGGAAAATAGCCGAGATGGAGGTAATGCACCCTCCCCCCTCCTCCCATTTGCACCAAACAGGCCACTACGGCTATAATTAAAGGACCGCGGTATGGTCCCGGCAGGGCGGTGTGCTCCGGGGCCGGGAAAGGGACATGGAACCAGAAATAG
>PEXO01000132.1:0-1718 GCA_002779045.1 Elusimicrobia bacterium CG08_land_8_20_14_0_20_59_10
GTTCTTGGTTTTATTCATTGGTGTGACCTCTTTAAAAGTTTCCCCGGGGCTGGACTTGCTACCAAAAATTATACTACAAATTATATTCAGGCGGATTCAACCTGCGCAATGATGGGCGCGGAAGCCAGGCTGTCGGACGGCCGCCCGGCAACATAGCCGTTCGCAATTTCTGTTTTATGGAGGCTCATAAATGAAACTTCTCGAATACGAAGGCAAGGATGTTTTCGCGCAATACGATATCCCTATGCTCAAGCGCCTCGGTTTGCTCAGGCTGGGAGACAGCCCCGGCGGCCTGAAGCTGGAAGGCCAGGGCCCCTGGATAGTGAAGGCGCAGGTGCTGGCCGGAGGCCGCGGGAAGGCCGGCGGGGTAAAGCTGGGCCGGACCGCCTCCGAAACCCGGGAACTCGCCGGGAAAATGCTGGGCATGCAGCTGGTCACCCACCAGACCCACGGCAAAGCTCTTAGCGTGGAGGAAGTGCTGGTGGAGGAAGCCTGCCTGATAGACCGGGAGATCTACATTTCCGTAGTGCTGGACCGCAAGGAAGCCGCGCCGATGATAATAGCCTCCGCCGAAGGCGGCGTGTCCATCGAAGAGCTTGCCCGGACGCACCCGGAAAAGATACTTAAAGTGCCCGTGGACGTAGAGACGGGGCTCCTGGAGTTCCAGGCGCGCCAACTGGCCTTCGACCTGAATATCCCCCAGAAGAACTTCCGCGAATTCACCGCCTTCGCGCGGCAGCTTGCACGGGTTTTTATTGAACAGGACGCCAGCCTTGTAGAAGTTAACCCGCTGGTGGTAACGAAGGACGGGCGGCTGCTGGCGATAGATTCCAAGATAGTCACCGACGACAACGCCTTGTTCAGGCACAAAGACCAGGCCGCCAAACCCGACCATGAGGCCACGGAGATAGAAAAGGAAGCCAAAGAGATAGGAATAAATTATATAGGCCTGGACGGCAATATAGGCTGCATGGTCAACGGCGCCGGCCTTGCCATGGCCACGCTGGACACCGTGAAGCTGGCCGGGGGCGACGCGGCCAACTTCCTGGACGTGGGCGGCGGCGCCAACGTGGACCAGATAACGCGCGCTTTCCAGATAATACTGAAGGACCCCAAGGTTAAGGCCGTTCTGGTGAATATTTTCGGCGGCATAATGAAATGCGACAATATCGCCTCCGGAGTGGTGGAAGCCTCAAAAAAGGTGAAGATAAACGTGCCGCTTATCGTGCGTCTCGAAGGCACGAACGTAAAAGAAGGCAAGGAAATACTGGCGAGATCGGGCCTTAAGCTGGAACAGGCAGATTCGCTGTGGGAAGCCGCGCAGAAAGCGGTAGCGGCGATAAAGTAGGAAATTCACATGGATGAACAGGTTAGACAGGATAAAATAAGGGGAATAGAGTTCCCGTTCAGCCTGCATACCCACGTTGCATCTTTCGTATTTATTTAAGGAGAACTTATGTCCATATTGCTGAATAAGAAAACGAAACTGCTGGTGCACGGCTTCACTGGCGCCCAGGGGACTTTCCACTCCCAGCTGTGCATAGAATACGGCTCAAAAGTGGTGGGCGGCGTTACTCCCGGGAAGGGCGGCACCCAGCACCTGGGCGCGCCGGTTTTTAATACCGCGCGGGAAGCCGTCAAAGCAACGGGCGCGAACGCCTCGCTTATTTTCGTTCCCCCGCCTTACGCGGCCGACTCCATACTGGAAGCGGCCGACG
>PEXO01000132.1:1738-2536 GCA_002779045.1 Elusimicrobia bacterium CG08_land_8_20_14_0_20_59_10
TGCATAACTGAAGGCATACCGGTAATGGATATGGTGCGCGTAAAAAAACGCCTTAACGCCATGAACGCGGCGGGCCGCAAAGTGACGCTTGTGGGCCCCAACTGCCCCGGAGTGATAACCCCCGGGGAATGCAAGGCGGGCATCATGCCCGGGTATATACACAAGAAAGGCTCCGTGGGCATAGTGTCGCGCTCGGGCACGCTTACCTACGAAGCAGTCTGGCAGGTGACCAGCCAGGGCCTGGGCCAGTCCACGGTAGTGGGTATAGGCGGCGACCCCGTGCAGGGCATGAACTTCGTGGACACGCTGAAGCTTTTCCAGGCCGACAAGCGGACGGAAGCCGTAATAATGATAGGGGAGATAGGCGGCTCGGCGGAAGAAGACGCGGCGCGCTACATAAAGGCGGAGATGGATAAGCCCGTTTTCTGTTTCGTGGCGGGCAAGACCGCGCCCCCCGGGCGCAGGATGGGCCACGCGGGCGCCATTGTAGAGGGCAATGCCGGGACGCACGCTTCAAAGGTAGAGGCGCTCAAAAAGGCCGGCGCGACCGTGGTGGACAACCTTTCAAAAATAGGCGCCGCAGTGGCCGCGCGGCTGAAACCGAAAACAGAGGCAAAAGCGGCGCGGAAATAGTAGAATTAGAACGGATGATAAAGCGCTACAAGATAGAAAACCACCAGGTAGTCCCGGTGGAGTCCGAAACCCCCATGATCTGGGCGGTGATAAACCCCAGCGAAGACGAGAAGAAGTGGCTGGTGGAGAATTTCAACCTGGACGAACATAACTTCAACTCCGCCT
>PEXO01000138.1 GCA_002779045.1 Elusimicrobia bacterium CG08_land_8_20_14_0_20_59_10
CCTTTCTTGCGGTTTTTGGGTTTTTCTTCCATAAAACTATCTCCCTGCCATACAACCACACAGCCCTGTTTTCCACCCTTCCCGTCGGGAAACTGGAAAAACAGGAGATTTCACAGTTATAGTCTACCAGACAAAACCCGGAATTTCAAGGGGGGGTCAGGAAAGCCCTGGATCACGCGGACCCAGGGGTCAAAGAGATTGGCGGTCTTAAGAAAATCCACGAAATACGGCAGCAACCCCATGGACGACACTTCCGCGTTTTGGTCCCATTCCATGTGCATCCGCCCGCCAAAGGTGTCAAGTGCGACGCGCTCACAACCCGTTTTTATAAGCTCACCAAAAGGGTGAACGGTTCCTGCGGCTGATGGTTTTGTTGTCATCATTGGAGAATACACCACTTTTTAGGAGTGTTTCAAGCCTTTAACTGCCGGATTTAGGTAAAAAGATGTCCGGGCATCAGCAACCCCCGCGCCTGGAAAAGGCAGCCAGGCTCCTCATCCCCCTGCCCTGGCCGCCCTTAAGAAAGGCCGGGCTTCATCCCTTAAGAAAGGCTAAGAGCCTTTCTTAAGGGCGGCGTCAATGCGCTATGCGCTTGGCTATGGCTTCAAGGACGGAGGAATATTTTTCCTCCAGCGCGTGGATTTTACCTGTCATAACAATCTTGTATTCATTCGACAGCCAGACTACGTCCTCCAGCAGCTTTTTCACTTGGGCGTCCATGGCTGTTATCTCGCCGCCTAAGCTTTTCTTTACCCGGTCTTCCGCATCTGAAAACATTTTTCCATAGATAGCTTCGCTGCTGGTAAGCCTGGCGGACATGTTCGACAGGGACATATGCATAGTATTCTCCGCTTCTACCAGTTTAGCGTTCAGACGCGCCACCAGGTCCCGCAGATATTCGCTCAAGCCCTCGGCAACGAGCTTAGCCTCAGCGTATTTATTCAGCTGCGCCTGCTGGCTGGAGACAAGCGCTTTAAGCTCGGCTATAAGATTCTCGCAGCGCTCCATGCGCACGGCAAGCTGGGCTTGCGTCCCGGCGGCGCGCTTCACGCCTTCGGCACCGGCGGACATTTCCCGTTTAAGGTCATCTAAGGGGGCGAGAGCCGGCGCGGGGCGCTCCGGCGGAGCCGAAGGAGGGGCTCCAACTGTCTGCCGCGCCGCGCCTTTAAGCGCGGCCAGTTCCTCTTTAAGTTCGCTCACTGCGGCTTCAAGCGCGGCCATTTTCCCGTCGTCGGCGCGGGCGCCGGCAACCGCCGGGGCGAGCGGAACAACCGGGGCGCCTGGGGTATGCGCGGCTTGCGGGACCGGCGCCGGGACGGCGGCCTCCGGCGTCTTCTTAAATTTAGAGAAAAGAGAACCTTCTTCGTTTTCCGGATTCATAAAGTAGTAGGTGACAAGGGTCAGGTGACAGGTTACACAGTTTTCCTATCCTGTTACCTGTCCAACTGCTACCTGTTCTAATCTGTTTTCACCAGGGAGATCTCTATGCGGCGGTTCTTTGCGCGCCCCCCGGCCTTAGCATTATCGCCGATCGGGAGATTCTCGCCATAGCCCATACCGGCCAGTTGTTTGGCGCTGATCCCAGCCCCGGACATGAACAGCAGCACGGAATACGCCCTTGCCATAGAGAGCTCCCAGTTGGACGAATACTTCCCGTGCCTTATCGGGACATTATCCGTGTGCCCTTCTATTATGATGCGGTTCGGGATCTTTTTCAGTTCGGCGGTTATAGGCGCCAGCACCTTCCTTGCCGGCTCCTTTAAATCCGCACTGCCGGAAGCAAAAAGCACCCCCTCCGTCAGCACCAGCTTAACCATACGCGCATCCGATTGCATCTGCACGAGGCTGGAAATGCCGCCAGCCTCCATTGACTTCTCAAGATTGCTCTCCATACTGGACTCCGCCTCCTGCGCCTTGGCCCTTTCCAGCCGTTTCGCGTCGGTTTTGCCGCCGAAAAACTTCTGTATGTTCGCAAGGGATTCCTCGTATTTACGGCTTTTGGTCTTGTCCGCTTTAGATATAGAAAAAGAGAACATCATTAAAAAAAGATTATCAGGTAACTCATAAGGTCGCCGTAGGTTGCGGCCCATAAGGCGCCCTTATTGAGCAGGTTTTGATGCTCATCGCGGCGGCGGCCTGGTTTATTTCCTGTTCTATCACGGTCTTGACAAATTTATAATCGTTGCTGTCCAGCGCGGCGTCGGACACTCTTCCAAGGAACCCGCCGGCCAGCTTTCTATCGGCGTCTTTAAGGGCGGATATCCCTTTCATGCGGCATTGTTCCGCCAGAGCCACCAGCACCGGTAAAGTATTTTTGAGATGCACGGCTTCGTCCTCAAACATAAGCGATTTTAATTCAGTAACGGCTTTTACTAGGCAGTTAAGAGGCGAACTTACCAGCATTGCCACAAAAACTCCGCCAAGCACCACAAAAACTCCGTGCACATTAAATAGCGAAGACGTGATCTGGTTCGTAGCTATGCCTGTAAAAATAAGCGCCACAAAAGCTATCACTCCGAACACCGTGCTG
>PEXO01000068.1 GCA_002779045.1 Elusimicrobia bacterium CG08_land_8_20_14_0_20_59_10
CACCACGGCCAGGCGGAGCAGCTCATTGGCCTTCGCCAGCGCCTCCGCCGTGCGCTTTATCTCGCTGCTGTCCATAAAGGTCAGCACCACGCCTTCTATCACATTATCAAGCGTACGGTAGGGCTGGATGCGCAGCCTTAACCACCCGCCGTCTTTCGCCTGCACATCCGTCTCTTTGGGGACCAGGGTCTCCAGCACGGCCCGCACATCCTCAAAAAAGGTATCGTAGTCCCTCAGGTTGGAAACGATGTGCGCCACCAGCCGCCCCACGTCGCCAAGTATCAGGTTGATCAGCTTGGCGGCGGTGGGCGTGAAGCGCAGGATGCGCAGATGGTGGTCCAGGAAGATGGTGGCGACGCCGGTGCCGGCCATCAGGTTGTTCATGTCGTTATTAACGCGCGACAGGTCCAGCACCTTGGTCTGCAGTTCCGTGTTGACCGTTGACAGCTCCTCGTTGACCGACTGCATCTCCTCCTTGGCGGTTTCCAGTTCCTCGTTAGTGGACTGCAGCTCCTCGTTCACCGACTGCATCTCCTCGTTAGAGGATTTAAGTTCCTCGTTGGAGGCCTCCAGCTCCTCGTTGGCGGTCTGGAGATATTCATCTTTGGCGCGCAGTTCGGCCTTGAGCGCCTCAACCCGCGCGTCGGCGTCCGCGGACAGCCCGCCGCCGTTCGCCGCGGCAGGCTCGCCCGCCGGGGCAGGCGGCGCTTCCTCCAGGATCACCAGGTAGAACGGCGGCTCCAGCGCCGCGGCGGGGCCCGCCGCCACCGGGCGGATGGTCAGATCGACCACGGTAAAATGGTTGTTGGTCTTAACGCGCAGGCCTGTCACCCGCACTATCTCTTTTGTCTGCGCGGCTTTATGCAGGGCCATGGCAAGCTCCGGCCGCAGCCCCTCGCGCGCCATTTTCACAATATTGCTGACGCCGGCCTCGCCCGGAGCTGGTTCCAGGTACATTCCGGTACGCCCGTGCAGGTAGAGCACGTCGCCCTGGCCGTTCACAAGCGCGGCCGCCGGGGCCACCTGGGATAACAGCGCGGTTTCGGTCAGTTCCTGCAGCGGCAGCTTAACGGGGAAAACGGCTTTTCCGGCGCCCCGCGGCAGCGCCGGACCCACCGCCGTCATGGGCGGCAAGAACCGGCCCATGGCCAGACGCCGCGCGCTGTTAATATCGTCTTTGCGCTGGTAAAGCTTCTGCTTGCGGTCCAGCACGGCGAACAGGTCGCCGAACTCGCCCACGGTCTCGGAAGTGCCCAGGAAGAGCGCGCCGTTCTGGTTCAGCGCGTAGTGAAACAGGGGAATGAGCTTCGCCTGCAGCTTCGCGCCCATGTAGATCATGAGGTTGCGGCAGCTGATAAGGTCCAGCTTTGAGAACGGCGGGTCCTTTATCACGTCCTGCTCGGAGAAGATCAGCATGTCGCGGATGCTTTTATGGATGCGGTACGCGCTTCCGCCGGGCTCGGCCGTAAAGAAGCGCGCCAGCCGCTCCGGCGAGATATCCGCGGCAATGCTGGCCGGGTAGATGCCGGCCCGGGCCGCGGCGATGGCCTGCGGGTCGATATCGGTGGCGAACACCTGCGCCGTGCAGCCCGCTTTGATGGTTTCCATGCGCTCCACCAGCAGCATGGCTATGGAATACGCCTCTTCGCCGGTGGAGCAGCCCGGCACCCAGACCCGGATAGCGCTGCTGGCTGGTTTGCCGGAAGGCAGCAGGGGGATAACGGTCTCCTCCAGCGCTTTGAAAGCGTCGGCGTCGCGAAAGAAATTGGTCACGCCTATCAGCAGGTCCCGGAACAGCAAGTCCACCTCGGCCGGGGTATGCTGGAGAAACTTCACATATCCGTCCATGGTCTCAATCTGCTGGACGGCCATACGCCTTTCTATGCGCCGGTTAATGGTGCTGGGCTTGTAATAGGAAAAGTCATGCCCGGTCTGGGCGCGCAGCACGACGAAAAGCTTGTTCAGCGCGCTGTCGGAGGCCGCGTTTCCGGCCCCGGGCTGCGGCGGCCGGCCGAAAGCCCGGGCGACATAAGCTATTATCTGGGCAGCCATCTCTGTCGGCGGCAGCTCATAATCCGCCAGGCCCGTGCTCAGGGCGCTGCGCGGCATGCCGTCATACTCGGAACTGGCGGGAGTCTGCACCATTACCATCCCACCCTCGCCCTTTACGGCCCGCACGCCCAGCGTGCCGTCGCTGGCGGTACCGGAAAGCACCACGCAGATGGCCCGCTCACGCTGGTCCTGCGCCAGCGACCGGAAGAAAAAGTCTATAGGCAGGCGCTGCCCGCGCGGCGCAGCCGGCGGCATCAGCTGCAGTGCGCCGTTTAGAAGCGCCATGTCGCAGTTGGGCGGTATGATATAGGCGCAGTTGGGGCGCACCGTCATCCCGTCCGTCACCTCGAACACCTCCATGCGGGTATAGCGCCGCACCAGCTCGGTGAGGATGCTCTTGTGGTCCGGCGCCAGGTGCTGCACCAGCACGAAAGCCATGCCGGGGTCGGCCTCCGCCGGCATACCGGAGAAGAAAGCCTCAAAAGCCGCCAAGCCGCCCGCCGAAGCGCCTATGCCGACTATGGGAAAGCCGGCGGGGCCTTGTGCGCCCGCGCAAGGCAGCCCGGCGGGTTCTTTCCGGATCTTATGCGCCCGGTCCTTTTTTACCGCGGCGGCGCTTTCGGCTGTCTTTATTTTCGTTTTTTTCTTTATCATAAGCTGTTAACTCAGGGTTCCTCCCGGCCGGCTCAGGCGGCGCATGCCTGCGCACGGGGGGAGCCGCTCCTTCGCCGGGAACGGCGGACGGCCCCGGGCGCTTGCGCGAAGCGGCCGCCGCTTTTTGCCGCTTATCTGCCGCCGCCCCCGCGGCGGCTCCTTTTCCCCCCGCCTTCGCGCTTGCGGGGGACGGCCAGCAGCTTCCTTACCGCCCCGCTGAATTCGTCCATGCCGAACGGCTTAGGGATGCAGGTCAAATTATTTTGTTCTATCCATTCCAGCAGCGCGGGGTTAAGCACATCGCCGGTAATAAGCAGGAAGCCGGGCGGGGAAGGCAGTTTCATGGCCGCCTCGTAGATATCCCGGCCTTTTAACGCCCCCATTTCCATATCAGACACCACAAGGTCGTAATCCCCGGCGGCCAGCCTGGCCAGCCCTTCGCGGGGAGCCGCCGTTTCGGCGGCGTTGCCGTCGCCCTTTATCATCCGGTACATCACCGGCAGCAGGTCTTCCTCGTCGTCTATTATCAGCACCTTCTTCCCGGTCACCCGCCCGGGGGCCGGCGCGCATTGCGGCGCGTAAGCCTCTTCCGCCGGCGGCAGCTCTATACCGAACGCCGTACCGGTCTCCGGCCCGGAAAAAAGAAGCGTTAAAGCGCCGCCGCATTCCTCTATTATCCTCCTGCTTATCACCAGCCCCAGCCCCGTGCCCTTGCCTTCCGGTTTAGTGGTGAAGAAGGGCTGGAACAGGCTGTCTTGATGACGTCGGTCGATGCCGCAGCCGTTATCCCTGAGCGTTGCCCGCACTTTCCCGTCCGCAAAGGAGGAGGTTATGGTTATTTCCCCGCTCCCCGTTCTTGCGGCTACGGCGTCGCAGGCGTTGGAAAGACAGTTAACGAAGACCTGCCCCAGCTGCTGCGGATCGATAAAGACCGGCGGCAGCGCCGCGGCCAGCTCCTTCACCAGCGCTATATTCTCGGTCTTCTCTATCTTGTAGCGCATCAGGTCCAGGGTATCCTCTATCACGTCGTTTATGCGGCAGGCGGTCTTATGGGCCTGGGGCTGGCGCACGAAATTCAGCAGGGTGCTCACTATCCCGCGGCAGCGCCTGGCGTTCGTCATTATGTAGGCGAGGTCCGCTTTCAGGGACTCGGGCGGCTTTTCGGACCGGGCCAGCAGTTCCGCGTACCCCACCACCGCGGCCAGCGGGTTATTGAGCTCATGCGCTATCCCCGAAATGAGCTGCCCCACCGCGGAAAGTTTTTCGCTCCTGATAAGCTGGGCCTGCAGCCTGGTCTGCGCCGTCATGTCGCGCACCACCACGCTCCACTCCCGGCCCTGCACCTCCCGCTCGATAGGGGTGCAGGTCACGCTGAGATTGGTTTCCGCTCCGGTCCCGGCCTGCCGGCCTCTTACGGCGAAATCCCTTACGAAACCGGCGCGGTCCAGTTCCGCGCGCAGCAGCCGGGCCTCTTCCGGCGGGAAAAGCGGCAAAAGCGGGTTCCCGAGCATGTCCCCCGCTTTTACCCCGAACAGCCGCTCCGCGCTCTTGTTCCAGATGGTCACGCGGAAGTCCTCGTTGAGGCCGGCGATGGCGTCGGCCGTGCCGTTGATGGTGGTGCGGTAGCGGGCCTGCGATTCCAGGATATTCTCTATCAGTTCCGCGTTCTGCAGGGCCAGGCCGGTGGTATTGCAGAAGATGGAAAGGTTCTCCATATGCTCGGCCGTGATGGGCTTGCCCGAGCGCCGGTTGTCCACCGCCACTATGCCGTAAACCTTTTCGCTGCCGAGTATCGGCACCAGGCAGAAGGCCTTGCTGCCGGTTTCCCTGAGGAATTCCGGATTGTATTCCGGCTCCGTTCCCGGGGCGGTCACATTTACCGGCCGCGCGGTGCGGGCCACCTGCGCCAGGATATCCCCGGAATCCAGCGGGATCACCCTTTTACGGAAATTAACCTCGGTCAGCCCGGAGCCGGACATCCCGAAAGCGCATTTCCCGGTAAGGGTCTTGGCCACGGGGTCTATCCAGTAGAGCAGGCCCCTTTCAAAACCCAGGCCGGTCACGGAAGCTTCCAGGCAGATGCGGCAGATCTCCTCCACGTTGAGCTTCTTGAGGATGGTCCCGCCCATCTTCTGCAGGGAGCAGAGCTCCCGTATGCGGTCCCGCAGTTCGTCGGACTCTTGATGGACACCGCCATTTCGTTGAACGCTTTGGCCAGCGCCGCGAACTCGATGGAATTCCCGGCCTCGACTTTATAATCCAGTTCGCCCTTCGAGAACCGGCCGGCGGCGTTTATCAGCGCATTGATGGGAGCGAGCGAAGATCTTATCCGCCTGTAGATGAACAGGCCGGCGCTGAACCCGAAAAAGACCACGAAACCGAAAGTAGCGGCCCTTATCTGCGCAAGCGGCTTAAGGAAATCCGACGCTTCCGCCACTACGGACACGGAAAGACCGGTGCCGGGGATGTCCCGGCCGGCTTCCAGCGCGGAAACGCCGGCCGGCCGCCGGGCCCCGAGCACCACCTTGCCGTTCTCGTCGGACACGAAAGAAAAGCCGCCCCCGCCCACTTTCAGCCTGTCGAGCTTTTCAGCCAGGGAGGTCAGGTCGGTCTGCAGGTAAACGACCCCCCGGAATTCCCCCGCCGGGCTATGGACCGGCCTGGCGTAGACCATGAACGGCGGGCCGCCGGCGGCCGGGACCACCCCGGAAACATAGCGGCCCGCGGGCCCGGCCGCGCCGGCCTGCGCGAAGAAAGGCGGCAGGGCGGCGCCGCGCGGCGCGCCGCCCTCTTTCTCCACGCGGCACAGCTCCGTCCCGTCCCGGTCCAGCAGCCCGGCGGCCAGATGCCCGCCGGTGCGGACCAGGAAGACGGAGGAGAACTTCTTAAACCCGGCCAGGTAAGCGCCGGCCTCCTCCCCAAGCCCGAAATCGCGGTTATTGAAGTAATCCTGAATCAGCGGCACCTCGGCAAAGGAGTCCAGGTCGGCCGTCCGCCGGCCGAAGAAGGCGGTGACCTGCGCCACCATCTCCCGGGCGGTCAGGTTTATTTCCCTGTTCACCCCCTTCAGGATCTCGCGCTTAGCTACGGAATGGGCGAAATAGCCGGAAAGCAGTATCCCCAGCACCGAGGCCGTTATCACCGGGAGAATGAGCTTCCAGGTAAGGGAATGTCTGCGCATAGGCCGGAATTATTCTTTCAGCGCCTGGACGGCCCGCGCCACCAGTTTGACCGCCGAGAAGGGTTTATGGAAAATGCCGTCCACGGTGTCCAGGAAATAAGCGCGCTGATGCTCGGTGAGCTTTTTGCCGGTTATCACCAGCACTTTTATGTATTTCGACTGCTCCCCGGCCTTCAGCGTTTTGCAGACGGCCAGGCCGTCCATATTGGGCATGACGACATCCAGTATTATCACGTCCGGGGGCTCGCGGCCCACCAGCATCAGCGCGTCCATGCCGTTGCGGGTGGTCCGGACCCTGAACTCCGGGGCATGCTCCTTGAAAGCCCGGGCAAGCATTGCGAGGAGCTCCGCGTCGTCGTCCACGATGAGGACGCCGGGCTTCTTCTCCGTTTCCTGGAGCTCCGGCGGGATGCGCATGTTGAACTTTTTGAGGAAAGCTATGAAATCGTTATGGTACACCCGCCGGTGGCCGCCCGGCGTGGCATGCGCCGGCAGCTGCTTGCGCTCTATCCAGTTTATCACCGTGGTATGCGCCACATTGCAGATCCTGCCCATTTCCAGCGTGGAGAATTCTTTTTCCCGCATATTCAGCTCCTTTTCCTGATATTCCCGGGCTTACCTGCCGGGGGGGTCAAGGGAACGCGGTGCAGCGGGCCCGGCCCGGCAGCCAGCACGGCATCGGGCTTATCCAGGCCCATGGGCGGACAGAACATGGAAAGCGCGGTCATTGCTTTTTTTCCGGTAACGAAACGATGCCTGGCGCCCGGAGGTATGACAAGATAATCCCCGGGCTTAACACGGAAGACCTCTCCGTCCAGACACGCTTTAGCCGTCCCGCCCAGGATATAGACGAATTCCGTGGTTTCTTTGTGTATCACCCAGGCGATATCCCCGCCGTTCCTGTATATCTTCTCATAATAAACGGAAACAGGCCAGTCTTCCGGAGTTCTCAACAGTTTCACCCCGAATTGTCCGAATGTTTCAGCTTTGAGCGAACAAACCGAATCAACGCGAAATTTTTTCATTCGGCCCCCTCTGAAAATCTTGCGGAAAAGAAGTAGGGCACCCCCGACACATACGGGGTGAGGGACAGTTCTTTATCGAACCCGTAAACCGTGAACTTCTGATAGGTAAAGATACTCATGGCGTTATCATATACGTATTTATCCAGCTCTTCCGCCATTTTACCGGAAAGCCCCGGCTCGACGGTAGCCATCATTTTCTCCAGCATCCCGTCGAATTTGGAATCCCCGCCCCAGGCGAACGGGGAACCCGAAAACAAGACGATCGCCTGTATAAAATAAGCGTGCCCCATCGGGTCACCGCTGCTGCCGATGAACATATCGTATTTACCGCTTTTAAATTCCTTTATCATGTCCGCGTCCGATACCAGCGTAGCTTTCAGCTTCACGCCGATCTTCCGGAGCTGGGACGCCACTATCTTAGCTGTCCGCTCCGCGTTCTTTTTTACCAGGAAATTCAGGGTGAACCCCTTCGGATAACCCGCTCCGGCTAAAAGCTTCCGGGCCTTTCCCAGGTCGTACGCATAGGGGATCAGCGCGGAATTGTGCCCTGTTTCGCCAGGCATGCTGAGCGTAGCTATAGGTTTCCCATTACCCCGGAGGTCATAGCGGATAAGCGCTTCTTTGTCCACTGCGTGATTCAGCGCCTTCCTTACTTTAAGGCTGCTTAAAGGTCCGGAAGATAAATTCATGGCGAACGGCATGGTATAAAAAGAAGGCTTCTTTAAGACCGTAAACCCCGGATCTTCCATTACTTTCAGGGTCTGTGTTCCCGGAAGGTCCGTAAGCAGGTCGACCTCACCCGAGAACAGGGCGTTGAGCTGCTTCTCATATGGAATAAATTTGAAAACGAGCCCTTCAATACAGGGAAATCCCTTTAACCAATAATTCTTATTTGCCGTTAATCGGATAAACCCGCCTTTCTCCCACTTTTGGAATACGAACGCCCCTGTCCCCACGGGATTCCGGGCGAAATATTCCGCGCCTTTTTCCTTTATATATTCCGGCGGAACCATAACTATAAGCCCGGCAAGCCTGTTGAGGAGGATGGCGTCCGGATATTTCGCAACGATATCTACAGTATGGGAGTCCACTATCTCCACCCGGCTTATGGAGTCCACAAAGGAAATACCCGGGTACCCGGTCGAAGGATCGAGCTGGCGCGCCACGGAAAACCTGACGGCTTCGGCATCGAACGGCTCCCCGTTATGAAAATGCACCCCCTCCCTTAGCCGGAAGCGCATCCTGGTATCGTCCACCCGGTTCCATGAAACCGCCAGTGCCGGTTCGATTTTCCCGTCCGGGTCGAAGCGGACAAGGCCGTCAAAGATCTGCTGGCAGATGACATGATCTTTTTCCGAAAACTCCTTCTGCGGGTCCAGCGTTACCGGATCGGCGACATCGTCGCAGACGCGCAGGTCGCGGCTATGCGCCATAGTGCCGGCGAACAAAGAGACCGACACCGCCGCGAGAGGCAGAAGCAGAGCTGTTTTCATCGTATACCCGCCGGTTTTATCTTACGCTTTTACGAATAGTTTTTCCAACGTATTGTTGCGGTGTCCCATCGGCGGCGCCTCGTAAAGGTCCACCGCCACCTCCACCACGGCCGGCCGGCCGCTTGCCAGCGCCTCGGCAACGCGGTCCTTCACCTCGCCCGGCCTTTGCGCGCGGAAAGCGAGGGCGCCCAGGCCTTTGGCTATTCCCGCTATATCCAGCCTTTTGCCGAAGATACTGGTGGTGAATTTGTCGCCGAACAAAGCCTTTTCACCGTGGTAGATCATGCCGTAGCCGCCGTTATTGAGCACCACCCAGACCACCGGGATCCCGCCCGCCGCCGCCGTATGCACTTCCATCCCGTTCATGGCGAAAGACCCGTCGCCCACCAGGGCCACCACCGGCTGCCCGGGGCGGGCCAGCTTGGCGCCTATGCAGGCCGCCGTACCGTGCCCCATGGAGAAAAAGCCGGTGTTCACAAAGAAATTCCCCGGTTTATTGGCGGAGAAATAATGGAAGGCCCAGAAGACCGAAGTCCCCGCGTCCACGAACAGAACAGTGTCGGCCGGCAGGACTTCCTGCAGCTCTTTTATCACCCGCTGGGGCTTCAGCGGCACCGCCTGCGAATACATTTTTTCGGGGCTTATATACCTGGGATTGAATTTTTTGAATTCCGCAAGCGCCCGCGGCGGCCCCGGCTCCAGCTCCGCCGCCGCGCGCAGGTCGCGCTCCACCTGGAAGTTCAGCTCCCTGAGCGCGGCCCCGGCGTCGCCCAGGATGGCGTGGTCCGCGGGATAGTTCTTGCTTATTTCCCCGGGGTCTATGTCTATCTGTATCAGGGCGCGGCCTGGGGCCAGCCCGGGGTTCCAGCCGCAGGTGGAAGCTTCGCCAAGGCTGGTGCCCACCACCAGGAGCACGTCCACATTTTCGGAGAGCAGATATTTCTCGGCGTGCAGGGAGGCGCCGAAACCGAAGACCCCGAGCGAGAGCGGATGGTCTTCCGGGAGCGCGCCCTTGCCCGCGGGGGAAGTGGCCACGGGGATGCCCAGGCGCTCGGCGAGTTTTCTCAGCTCTTCATGCGCGCCCGACATGTTTACGCCGTTGCCCGCGAGGATGGCCGGCTTTTTCGCGCGGATGAGCTCCCTGGAAGCCCCTATGACCGCCCCGCGGTCGAACTGGCTGGCGGCCACCCGGTATTTCGCGGGAGGGACAAGGCAGGAGCTTACCGCCTGCTTCATCAGGTCCATAGGGAAATTTATATGAACGGGACCTTTCCTGCCGCTCAAAGCCGTTCTCAAAGCGGCTTTTACAATGTCGCCGGTCTTGGCGGCCGAGGGGACCATCACGCTGCTTTTGGTCACGGCTTTGAACATGTCCACTATGTCCACGCTGTGGCAGGTGCTTTCCTGGAAAGCCCCCTTGCCGAAAGACGCCGTGGACACCTGCGCCGTAAGCACCAGCAGGGGAACGGAATCCGCGCAGGCGCAGGCCACTCCGGTCACCAGGTTCGTAGCGCCCGGGCCGGTGGTGGAGCAGCAGACCCCCAGGCGCCCGGAGGCCCTGGCATAACCGTCGGCCATGAAGGCGGCCCCGCCCTCATGTTTGGCCAGGACCGGCGTAATACCGCCCAGTTCGAACACCGCCTCGTAGAACGGCGCCAGCGCGCCGCCCGGGATGCCGAAGACATGCGTTACGCCCTCGCCCTTCAGATATTCCACCAGCAGCCGGATCGCAGTGGTTTCATTTGTTCTCATAACCCCCCCATGCCCCGTTCTATAAAACGGCTCCTGTTGCCTTCCGCTACCCCCCGAAAAAAACAACAGGAGTTTTTTGCTGCAAATTCAGCCCGATGCGGTTTTTTCCGCGTGCGCCCTCGGCAGCGCGCCGCGCACCGGCCCGCCCGCGGGAACAGATGTTTGGAGCTAATTATACAAATATTACTAATATTTGGAGTTTATAGCAATTCGGGGACACAATACTTAGGAAGCGTAA
>PEXO01000423.1 GCA_002779045.1 Elusimicrobia bacterium CG08_land_8_20_14_0_20_59_10
GCGCTTTTCATAATTCAGAAAATTAAAGTTCAATACGCCGGTCATATGCGCGCCCAGCAATATAAGTACCGCGCCAAAGACTTTTAGCAGTATTTCCTTGTGCGCGAACAACAGCCCGCCAAGCGCCGAGGCCGCCGCGCCCATCAGGGCGAAGGCCAGCGTGAAGCCCGCTATAAAAATAGCCGCTCTGCCCACCACCCGGCGCGTGTCCACTCCCGTTTCCCCTTTTACTATTTCTCCGGCGGAAAATCCCGACAGCATGGAGAGGTAGCCGGGCAGGAGCGGCAGTATGCAGGGGGAAAAGAACGACATCACCCCCGCACCGAAAGCCGTAAAAAATTGTCCCATTATGGTTTCCTGTAAAAAGCACAGAACAGAGCCGGATAAGCCGGCAAATGAAGAAGCTCTTGAGTTTCAGGGTCGGGGCGGTGTGGCAATCCTCCCGGCTGCGGTCTTTTCAGCTCCCGCCCTTCAGCGCGGACTTGCGAACTATCTTCATCGGCTTTTTCTTTATGGGGGGCCAGTGCGCGGTCTCTACGCAGTCCATTATTTCCCCCCAGCGCCCCTGGCTTTTCAGAATAAGATCGCAGGCCTCGCGCACCGCGCCGGCCCCGCCGTCCTTTGTGGTGATGAACTGTGCCACCTTTTTTACTTCCGGCAGGGCATTGGCCGGCGCGCAGGCAAGCCCCGCCTTTTTCAGCACGGGGATGTCGGTCAGGTCGTCTCCCATATAGGCCAGGTTCTCCGGCTTCAGTCCAGTGGCCTCCAGTATGCGGCGCAGCGGCTCAAGTTTGGAGAGAAAGCCCTGGTAGGCATAGCTCATGCCCAGGCCCTTCGCGCGTTCTTCGGTGCCCGGGGATTCACGCCCGGTTATTACGCCGGTGGCTATGCCGAACTGGTTGAGCAGCCGCAGTCCTATCCCGTCCAGCGAGTGGAAGGCCTTCACTTCCACCAGGCCTTTCCCCCTGCCGGGCAGGTAGTACATCTTCCCGTCGGTGAGTACCCCATCCACGTCCATCAGGAAGAGTTTTATTTTTTTCGCGCGTTCGGAGTTCTTCATGGTTCCAGTATCCCTTGCCTGCGCAGGCGCCGTATCAGGGCCTATGGCCGGCGGACGACCATTCCTTCGCCAGTTCCAGCTCATGTTTCCTGGCCGAATAGTTCTGCGGCGCCGGCCCCGTGTATTTAAAAAGATACCAGTTTATGGTTTCTTCCAGCCAGGCGGCGGCCGGCGTCGGCTTCCAGCCCAGGTCGTTCTCCGCTTTGGAGATATCCAGCACGAAGTCCCCCCCCATGGAAAAAGGCGAGGCATCGAAATCGAAGCCGCTCTCTTTAAGCCACGTATATTCCGGGTAAAGTATCTGCGCGTCCCGGTGCATTATGCGGGCGGAGACCTTCACAAAGTCGTCCAGCGTTATCGGCTGCGAATCCCCGAAATTATAGGCCTGTCCGCAGACGTCCTCCGCGGTGGCCAGCAGCTCGAAAGCTTTTGCCATATCTTTGGAAAACACAAAGCAATTCTTGAAAGCGGCGCCCGACAGCAGCAAAGGCCCGCCATCGGCCAGCCGCAGCCAGTAGGAATAAGCGCGCAGCGTATTGTCGCTTGGGCCTATTACCACAGCCGGCCTTACGATAACGGCCGGGAAGCTTTTTTCGGTAAAGGCTGTCAGGAATTCATTCTCGGCGCCGTATTTCCCCAGGCCATAGGCGTATTTTGCCTTGAGCTGCGGCTTCAGGTTCAGCAATTTTGTCTGGCTTTCCCGGAAAGGCGGGGTTGCGCCTTCCAGCAGCGGGTATACCGAAGCCGACGAGGTAAATATATACAGCCCGGTCCTGCCGTTGAACACCCGGATGGCCTTCTGCGCGTCTTCGGCGTTATAGCAGATATTGTCTATTATCACGTCCCAGGTGTCGACAGCCATGCGCGTCAGGTCCAGCTCCGCCGTGCGTTCCCCGCGGGTCTGGCGTATATCCAACGGGAGGCCGTCCGCCGGGGCGCGGCGCGAAAATACTGTTACCTCATTGCCGGCTTCCAACAGCCGTATGGCGGTTTCTTTCCCGAAAAATCTTGTCCCCCCCAGTATCAGTATTTTCATTATTCTCTTGCGGCTCCGTCCGTCTCGACCACAACAGTATATAAATTTAGCCGCCCTATTGTTAAAAGGGCAGACCCGTGGCTCCGCTGGTTTATCGCGGGGGTTTTGAGGCGGTACCTTTTGCAAAGCCGGTTTTAACGGGAGGATTCCCCGGACATGGCGGCCGAGTCGGCATAACGTGGTTAACATAAGTTAATCGTTATTGTGCTTGTCTGTCTTGGGGCCCCAAAAACACTATGGAGGCGGACTTTATTGAGAATTGCTGAAATTTGCTTTACCTGTCGGTTAACATGGGTTAATGTCGATATCCGCTCCATAATTTTGCCGTGTGTCC
>PEXO01000042.1 GCA_002779045.1 Elusimicrobia bacterium CG08_land_8_20_14_0_20_59_10
TAGCTGAAGGAAAGTTCCGCCGGCCAGGCCAGTTTCAGGGGATAGAACCAGAGCGCCCGCGCGGCCAGCAGCAGCCTCTGCACCGGGCTCAGGCTTATCTCCAGGTCATGCGTATCCACCTCCAGCCACATGGTAAAAAGCCCGGCCAGGAGCGCTACCAGGAAGAACGGGGCCAGCTCCTTTAATTCCTTAAGGTCAACCGGCACCCGGCGCCATGCCGCTTTACCTTAGCGGCCTATTAATAATATTATTGGGTGATGCAGAAACTTTACTACCCCGAAGACAAGCTGCCGCTTTCGCGCCTGGTACCCATGGGGATGCAGCATGTGGTGGCCATGTTCGGCGCCACGGTGCTGGCGCCCATACTGATGGGCTTCAACCCGCAGACCGCCATTTTCTTTTCCGGCATAGGCACGCTGGTCTTCATCTTCATCACGCGCGGCAAAGTCCCCAGCTACCTGGGGTCCAGCTTCGCCTTCATCGGCCCGGTGCTGGCCGTCACAGGCGGCGCGGCCGCCAATATCCCTTATGCCCTCTGCGGCATAGCCGGCGCCGCCGTGCTTTACGGCCTGGCCGCGGCCGTCACCATGAAATACGGCTCAAAATGGATCGACCGCCTGATGCCGCCCATTGTCACCGGCGCCGTGGTGGCCCTGATAGGCCTGAACCTCTCCTCCTCGGCCGTCTCCAACTTCCTTAACGCCGATTTCCGTCTGGCAAGCAGCGCGGACGCCATAAAGCTGCTTGTGGCATCGGTAACCTTTATTGTGGCCGCCTCGGTCTCCATCTACCTGCGCGGCTTTATAAGGCTGCTGCCCATACTCACCGGCGTGGTGACGGGCTATATACTGGCGCTGCTGCTGGGGATAATAGAGCCAGCCCAGCTCAACGCCATCAGGAACGCCCCCTGGGTGGGGCTGCCTCCTTTTATAACGCCCACCTTCAGCTTCAATGCGCTGCTGGTGATAGCGCCGGTCTTCGTGGTGCTGGTGGCCGAGAACAAGGGCCATATCGAGGCCATCTCCGGCTATATGAAGCGCGACCTCAGCCCGCAGCTGGGCCGCGCCTACCTGGGCGACGCCGTGGCCAGCTTCATCTCGGCCATGGGCGGCGGCACGCCGCAGACCACCTATGCCGAGAACATGGGCGTGATGGCCATCACGCGGGTGTTCAGCGTTTATAATTTCATAGCGGCGGCCTGCATAGCGCTGCTGCTGGGCCTGTGCCCCAAGTTCGGCGCGGTCATACAGTCCATCCCGGCGCCGGTGCTGGGCGGCGTGACCATCATACTCTACGGCCTGATAGCCATAATGGGCATAAAGATCTGGCTGGACGCTAAAGTGGATTTCTGCTCGCATAAGAACCTGATAATAGCCGGCTCGTCGATAATAATCGCCACCGGCCTGGGAGTTAAGGGCTTTACGCTAGGCGGCGTGAACATCGCCGGCATAGCTTTTGGTACGGTGTTCGCCGTAGTTATGAACCTGGCGCTGTCTTTCGGCGGCGACGAGCAAGAGGATGAGCGGGATCCGGAGTAGCAAAGGAAGATCATGTCAAAACTATTCGATATCTACAAACCCGCGCCCTTCACGGAACCGCTCCCTAAAGAAAAGATAGAAAGCACCTATACGCGCATGCGCTGGAAGATGATGCTCTCCGTTTTCGCCGGCTATGCCTTCTTCTACTTCGTGCGCAACACCTTCTCGCTGGCCAAGCCTTACCTTATCAAGGATTACGGCATGTCGAAGGGCGACGTGGGCCTTATAGCCACGGCGCTGGCCATCTCCTACGGCCTGAGCAAGTTCATAATGGGCAATGTGTCCGACCGCTCCAACCCGCGCTACTTCATGGCCACCGGCCTCATCCTCTCGGGGGTGGTCAACCTCATCTTCCCCTCCTTCGCCGGTTCGGTGGCGGGGCTGTTCGCGCTGTGGTTCGTGAACGGCTGGGCGCAGGGCATGGGCTGGCCGCCCTGCGCGCGCACGCTCACCCACTGGTTCTCCGACGGCGAACGCGGCCGCATCTTCTCGGTCTGGAACCTGGCGCATAATGTGGGCGGCGGACTGGTGGGCCCCATTGTCAACGGCGCCCTGGCGCTGGCGGTGGTACTCGCGGGCGGCGCGGCGCTCAGCGCCGGCTTCACCTTCCATATTATCTTCTACGTGCCGGCCGTGCTCGCGATAATAATGGGCGTTCTGATATTGGTCTTCCTGCGCGATACGCCGCAGAGCTGCGGCCTGCCGTCCATAGAAGATTTCAAGAACGACCACCCGGACACCGGCGTGGCAGACCCGGAAAAGGAACTGACCGCGAAGGAGATCTTCGTCACCTTCGTCCTGAAGAACAAGCCGCTCTGGATAATAGCGATAGCGAACGTTTTCATCTACGTGGTGCGCTACGGCGTGCTGAACTGGGCCCCTACCTACCTTACCGCGGTGAAGGCCTGCCCGCCCGGCGATTCCCGCTGGCTGTTCTTCCTTTACGAGGTGGCCGGCATCCCCGGCACGCTGCTGGCCGGCTGGGCCTCCGACAAGCTTTTCGGCGGGCGCAGGAGCCCGGTCTCGTGCATCTTCATGGTGCTGGTGACCATAGCCGTGTGGCTCTACTGGAAGAACCCCGCCGGGAATTTTATGGTGGATGCCATCGCGCTGTTCACCATAGGGTTCCTTATCTATGGCCCGGTAATGCTGATAGGCGTGAGCGCGGTGGACCTGGCGCCCAAGAAGGCCGCCGGCACCGCGGCCGGTTTCACGGGCTTCTTCGGCTATGTTTTCGGCGCGGTCATAGCCGAGCTGGGGCTGGGCAGGATAGTGGACCGCTGGGGCTGGGACGGCGGCTTCACCATGCTGCTGGCGGCCTGCGTTACAGCGGTGGTGCTTTTCGCCATTACCTGGAACGTGCACCATAAACCGGACAGGGAATAACTATGCGAAGAACAGCGGCATTGCTCTTACTGCTCACCTGCGCTCCGGCGCGGGCGCAGCAGAAAACGGTGCATTTCAATACGAAGGACGGCTGCCGCATAGAGGCCTTCTACCTGGCCCCGTCGTCCGGGGCTTATGTCTTCATAAACACGCATGGCCTGGGTTCGGCAAAATACGAATGGGGCCCGCTGCAGGATGAATTAAAGAAACACGGCTACGGCTATCTTTCACTGGACCTGCGCGGCCATGGCGCGAGCAGGACCTGCGGCAAGAAACCCGTAGATTATAAAACCTTCACGAAAGCCGGCTGGAGCAGGCTCTCCGGGGATATAGAAGCCGCGTCGGCCTGGCTTAAAAAGAAAGGGATACCCGGCGGCAGAACCATCTTCTGCGGCGCCAGCATCGGCGCCAATCTTTCACTGAAGGCCGCGGCGGAGGGCCGGATAAAGCCCCGCGCGCTGGTGCTGCTGTCGCCGGGCCTGGATTATGCCGGGGTTAGAGCGGGTGACTATCTGCCGGGGCCGGGCCGGCTTCCCGTGCTTATTTCCGCGGCGGCCGACGACGCCTATGCCTGGCAGAGCGGAGAAACCCTTGCAAAGGCGGCCCGCGGCAGGAAACAGCCGGTTACCTTTCTCGACGGCGGCTCCGGCCACGGCGTGAACATGTTCAAGACCCCGGCCACCATACCGGCCATCCTGGCCTGGGCGGCCGGGCTCTGACAGCGGAGAAGAAAGAGGAGATCACTTATGCGAACTAAAACCACCTTCACGGCGCTGACAGCGGCTTTCCTGCTGCTGGGCCTTGCCGGTCCGTCCTGCGCCGAAGATTATGACGCGCGCCTCAGCACTTTTACCGGCTCGGTGGACGTGCTGGCCGCCGGGGAGACTGATTCCTGGCGCGAGGCCGAAGCGGACATGCCGCTGGAAGCCGGCGACAAGGTGCGCACAGCGCAGGACTCCTCCGCCGAGCTCACACTGGACGGCGGCGGCCTGCTCCGCCTGGGCGAGAACTCCTCCACCGAGCTCTCCTCGCTGAAGACCGGTTCCTCGTCGTTCTTCCTGCGGGCGGGCTCGCTGGTGGCCAAGATCAAGGGCCTGCTCAAGGCCGGCCAGAGGTTCGGTGTGCGCACGCCTGCGGCCGTGTGCGCCATACGCGGCACCGAGTTCGGTGTGGAGCATGACGAGGAAGGCGGCGAGACCACCGCAGGCGTCTTCGACGAAGGCAGCCTGTCCGTGTCCTCACTGGACGGGGACGGCGCCCCCATTGCAGAAGAAATGGTGGAAAAAGGCGATGAAGTGAACCTGCGCGCCGGACAGCGGAAATTCAAGCCCGCCCGCATGCGCCGGCTGATACGCCACCGCAAGGTCCTGCTGGCCGCCCGCGGCCGCCTGGCCAAGCTGGGAAAGAACTGGAAACGCCTCCCTCAGGGAAAGAGGCAGGAACTGCGCGAACGCTTCATGCAGCGCAAAGCTTTCCAGGGCCGGCGGGTGAAGAAAGTGCGCGCAGCCCGGGGGCGTGGAGCCGCCGGGGCCGGGAAAGGCGCCGCGGCGCCCAAACCCTCCGGGGACCGGGCAAAAAAGGTAAAAAAGCGGGCGGCCGCGCGCCGTGCGCTGAAAGGCAGGCGCGGCGCCAATAAATAAATCCCGGCTCTCTTACAGGACGACAATATGACGCTTTCAAAAGAAGAACTGGAGCGCTATTCACGGCAGCTCCTCATCCCCGGTCTGGGCCAGGAAGGGCAGGAAAAGATAAAGGCCGCCAAGGTGGCCGTGGTCGGGGCCGGCGGGCTGGGCTCGCTGGTATCAGCTTACCTGGCGGGCGCGGGCGTGGGCGAGCTGGGCATCTTCGACTTCGGCCCCGTCGAGCTTTCAAACCTGCACCGCCAGCTTATTTACAGGACCGGGGATATCGGAACGGCCAAGACTGAACTTGCCAGGAAATTCCTGCTGGAACTGAACCCCGGCGTGAAGATAAATATCCGCGAGGGGCTGCTTACCGCCGCCAACGCCGCCGAAGCCCTGGCCGGCTACGACTTTATAGCCGACTGCACCGATAATTTCACCGCCCGCGCGGCCGTGAATCAAGCCTGCTTCGACCTGAAGAAGACCTATGCCCACGGCGCCGTCTACCAGCTTGAAGGCCAGCTGACCGTTTTCTCCCCCCACGACGGGCCCTGCCTGGGCTGCCTCTCCCCCGCTGCGCTGCGCCCGCAGGGAGACAGCTGCGTAAAACATGGCGTGCTGGGCCCCGCCGCCGGGGCCGTGGCCTCCATGCAGGCCCTGGAGGTCCTCAAGCTGATACTGGGCATGGAAACGCTGAAAGGCCGCTTCGCCATGCTGGACTTCAGGCTGAGCAGCTTTGTGGTGGCCGAGCTAAAAAAGCGCGCCGACTGCCCCGTCTGCGGCAGCGGCCGCGCCGGGAACTAGAACCCCTTTATGCCGGAACTGCCCGATACCGCTGCGCCGATGGAAGATCCCGGCCGCCGTTTCGACCGCCTGGCGCGGCTGGTAGGCCCGGAGGGGCTGAAAAAGCTGGCCAAAGCGCATGTCATGGTGGTCGGCTGCGGCGGCGTGGGCTCCTGGGCCGCCGAGATGATAGCCCGCTCCGCCGTGGGGCGCATTACCCTTATCGATTTCGACACCGTCTGCATACGCAACTTCAACCGGCAGCTGCAGGCCCTGGACGGCGCCATCGGCAAGCCGAAAGCGCAGCTGCTGGCGGAACGGTTCAGACTGATAAATCCGCAGGCGCGCATAGACGGCCTGAACGAATTTTTCAGCGAAGCCAGCTGCGGCGCGCTGATGAAGGACAGGCCGGATTTTGTGATAGACGCCATAGACCACGTGACGTCCAAATGCTTCCTGATAAATTACTGCCGCTCCAATAATATCCCGCTGATAGTTTCCACCGGCTCCGGCGGCCGTCTTGACCCCACGCAGGTGCGGGTAACCGACCTCGGGCTTACCAGGCTGGACCCCCTGGCAAGGGCGGTGCGCAGGATACTGCGCGGGAAATACGCTTTCCCCCGGAAGGGGCAGTTCGGCGTGCAGGCGGTCTGCACGCTGGAGCAGGACCGCGCGCCGCATAACTCCGTGGAAGCCACGGACTGCAAAGCGGGCTGCCTCTGCCCGCAGGGAGAGAACTCCCTGCAAAGCTGCACCAAGAAAAGCGTGGTGCTGGGCACCGCCGGCTTCGTGACCGGCGCCTTCGGCCTGGCCTGCGCCTCGGCCGCGGTCGCCCACATCTGCGGGGATATTTAGGCACCCCCAAATTCTGTATATATATCAACCGGCAGCACCCGGCGATACATGAATACTATTATTTCAGGAATGAGGACCGCAGAATCTTTCTGCGTTCCTGAAGGAAAGCCCGGCAAGCTCCTCAGCAGAACGGCCGAGCACTTTGGCAGCCGCGGCTATCACCTCGCCCAGCCCCGCAGGGCCCGGGGCGCCGCGCTCCGGGGACTCGGTCTCAAAAACCAGCCGCTCCGGCGGCACGGCGGCCAGCGCGGCGCGCAGTTTTTCCCTTTTCGGGTCCATTATCCCGCCGCCGTAAGAGAAGTAACCGCCTAAAGCCGCGAAGTTCTTCACCAGCTCCGCCGCTCCGCCATAGGCATGCAGCATAAAGGCGGGCGGCCGCGCGCTTTCCAGCAGCTTCCGGGTCCTCTTCCAGCTTTTAACGCTGTGTATCACGGCTGGCCTGCGCAGTTTCGCCGCAAGCTCCAGCTGCCGCAGGAACACCTCTTCCTGACCCGGCGTCTCCTTCACCCCGTCCAGACCTATTTCCCCGACGCAGCAATTTGTGTGTAAAAGCAGGCCCTCAAGCCGCTCCAGCCAGCCCGCCGGCGCGGTGCCGGCGAACCAGGGATGCAGGCCCAGGCAGGGCACAACGCTTTCGTATTGCCCGGCTATCGCCAGCACCCGCTCCCAATCGTCGGGGCTTATGCCGCAGCAAAGCAGCCGCTCCACCCCGGAGTCCCGCGCCGCGCGCAGGGCCCCGTCCAGCTCCGCGGCGGAGCCGTAACTCTGCAAATGAACATGCGCGTCAAACAGTTTCATTGATAAGGGGGATTAAGGGGATTAGGGGGACAGTATATATAACTAATATTATTTCTCTTGGCTTGCAGATTCCACTACGGGAGTTAGCGGTATTATCGCGTTTAAAGGGGTATTCTGTGTAAATAAGTATACTGTCCCCCTAACCACCTAACCAACTACTTTTCGGTGCCGAGGGCGGAGTAGATGAAATCCATCATCTTTTCATAGCGCAGCACATTATCGTCGCCGTGGCCGGAATCGGGGAATTCCTCCAGCCTTCCCGGGGACTTTATCGCGTTATAGACGTTCCTGATCCCGCCGGGAACGCAGGCCGTGTCGCGCAGGCCGGCCTGCAGCTTGACCGGCGCCTTTATTTTCGGGGCCAGGTTGAGCAGGTCGAAATAGGGGATAGTACTCAGCACGGCAGCCCGCTTGGACGGCTCGCGCTCGGTAAGTTCGCGCACGCTTTTGAGCGTACCCTCCGAAAGAGGCACTCCCGTGTAAAGGTCGCACATGAAGGGGAAATCGGCCGAAACCGCCGCCACGCGCGGGTCCAGCGCGGCCGCGGCCAGGCTTAAGCCCCCGCCCTGGCTGGAGCCGGCCACGCCTATGCGCGCCGCGTTCACTTCCGGCAGGGAGGCCAGCACGTCCACCCCGCGCACGGCATTGGCGTACAGGGCGCGGTAAGCGTAAGCGTCCCGGTCCTCTATGCCGGAGAGCGCGTACCCGGAGTTCTCCGGGGGATAAGCAGGCAGGTCCACTTCAAAGCCCCGGCCCTGCCAGGCCAGCGCGGCAAAGCCGCGCCGCGCCGCGCCGGCCGGAGGGGACACGGTAGTGCGGCCATACCAGGGGTTTATAAGCACGGCCGGGTATTTTCCGTCCGCCGCCGGGCGGCAATACCAGGCATACAGCCGCATACCGCCGAAACCCGCATAGTCGGCCTTGAAGCATTTAACTTTCTCGTCGGATTGTTCCGGCGCCCCGGCCAGCTTCAGGTCGGCGGGCACGGAGGCCAGCGCGGCCAGGGTGCCTTTCCAGAACTCGTCCAGGTCCGCCGGCGGTCCGGCCAGCGCCTTGTTGGCGGCCAGCGCGGCTTCCACCGAGGCGGCGGCGCCCGGCACGGCGTCCCCGGCGTTCAGCCAGCCGAAAATATCGTAATAGCGCCCGGTAAGCCACAGCACGCCGCTTTTGGCGGTGCGGCCCTGCGCGACGCGCAGGTATTCCAGGAAACCGCGGTGCCCCAGGGCTATCTGCCGGTGAATGGCCGCGTTCTCCTCGTCGGTGGCGGCCCCCTCCCAGAGATTGGGATGGCGCAGCCCGCCGCGCCCCACGCCGAACTCACCTATATGGAAAGGCGGGAGCTCCGAGGGTTTAAGCTTGAGAAGTTTCACCAGCACCTTCTCGCGCAGGTCCGAATCATGCTTGCGCAGCGCGGCGGCTATCTCGGACACCGTAGGGTCGCGCTTCGCGCGCTCCGCCTCCGGCATGGCCGCGGTGAGGTCCATGTACTGCGAAACGGAAAATGCGTCCAGCCCTTTTATATAGCGGGCCAGCACGCGCCGCCCCGCGGGCTCCATGCGCAGCACGAAATCCTGCGGCAGCTCGAAGTGATGGCAGAAATTATGGGACAGGTGCACGCGGCCTTTCAGCCCCAGGCGCGTCAGCTCCGCGCGCGCGGCGCCCAGCAGGTCCAGCCAGCGCTGCGGCTGGTGCACCACGGAATTCATAAGCTCTGTCCCTATCTCCAGGCGTATCGGTTTTATTGAACCCTTGGGCACGGTTTTGTCCGAGTCCAGCCGGGAAAGAGCCTCCTTTATCGCCCCCATCTGCACGAAGAGCATCTTCTCGCGGTAATCCACGCACATCGGGTCCACGTCGAAAAAACCGCGCCAGCCGGTGCGGGCGCGCCAGGAATGGTTGTCCGAGCCGAAGGTATCGAAGCCGCTCTGGTAGAGGGCGGGCTCGAGATGCGGCTTGACCACCACCAGGAGCCCCCGGCGGAGGGCGGCCTCAACGGCGCGGCTCAGCTCTTCGAAGCCGGGCGAATAGGTAAGGTCCAGCTTGTTCAGCGCGGGATAGGTGTAATTGGGGATGAACGAGACCAGTTCAAAGCCTGCGGCCTTGATCTTGTCCAGCCGCGCTTCGGCTCCGGCCAGGTCGCCCTTATTGCAAGGGTAGCTGGCGCCCAGCGGTGCGGCCGGGCCGCCGGCGGCGGCCGGCATTATCAAAAGAGAAAGGACAGCGGCTAAAAAAAGTTCGCGCGTCTTCATTTGTATTCCTCCGTAAGGGCAATGGCCGAGAATTTAGCGGCATAATCCGCTATCACCTTCACCGTGGTGGTGTCCCCGTCGTAAACGCTGTACCAGCCCTGGAATTCGTGCGGCGGGTCGCCCAGCCAGGGGTCGCCTGCCTTCCAGGGCTCGCCGGGCCGGGGAGGGCGGCTCTCGCCGGCCCAGGCCCAGAAAGCCGCGCCGGCCAGCGGCGAGCCCGCCATGGCTGAAGTATAGGCCTCCTCGAAGACGGCCGCGAAATATTCGTCGCGCACCGAAACAGCGGACTTCGGGTCATAGGAGCCGGCGTCGCGGCCCAAGCCGAACTCCTCCAGCACCACCGGCTTGCCGAAAGCCGCCGCCTTATCCACATGCGCCTTGAGATACTCCTTCATCTTTTCCAGCGCGGCGGGATAGGTTTCTTCCTTCTTCAGCGGGTCGTACCAGTTCCAGTTGGCGGCCCAGATATGGAGGGTGGAATAATCTATGCCGGGGATGGTATGGTTCTTGGTAAAATCCATGCCCGCCTCGGGGTAGGGGGTCTCCCCCTCGCTGCCGGTGGTTACAAGGTGGTTCTTGTCCAGCGCTTTTATATAAGCCGCGGTGTCGGCTATCCAGGCGTTGAAGTGGACGGTATTGTCACTGCCGCGCGGCTCATTGGCCAGTTCCCAGGCCATGATGGCCGGCTCGTCCCTGTAAAATCTCTTCGTGTACGGGTTCTTTCTCTTTATAAGTTTTTTGATGAAGCTCCTGTAATCCCCGACGGCCTCCTTGTTGGAATAGAACTGCGCGGCATATTTCTGATAAGTCCCCCAGTCGCCGCCCTCCGCCGGGGGCGGGTACGGAATCTTCCCGCCGCCGCGCCAGCTCACGTACTGCGCCATGCCGCCGGACCAGGGCCAGAAGTTATTGAGCGTTACCACGGCGGTCATCCCCAGCTGGCCCAGCTCGCTTATGAAATAATCCAGCCCGTCGAACAGCTCCTTATTGTAGGAGCCGGGCTTTTTCTGCAGCGCGGGCACCATGCGCCAGGGCTCGGTGTCGGGGCCCTCGCTGGCGGCCATAATGCGG
>PEXO01000101.1 GCA_002779045.1 Elusimicrobia bacterium CG08_land_8_20_14_0_20_59_10
GGGGGAAATCCTACACATATTCAGGCCGAGAATGAGGCCAGTCAAGCTGTCAAGAAATGCCAAGATCTTATAACCAAATACTGCATGAAGACTATCGAGTCCACAATACCGGCGAGGCGATATGGCCTTGGACTCTGATGCTTTAATGTTGAAGGCGGAAATAGAGGCGGCGTTTACCGATGTTCCGTATCCGGGTGACGACAATCTGGTAGAGACAAAAATTCCAGAAGACTTGGCCGCCGCGGAATTTTTCAAAGGTATTAAGTGGCAGGATTGGAAAGAAAAACCGGGACAACTGTTTAGAACCCTGCCGACAGGATATTTATTTTTTCTATCTCCGGCCGCTTTCCATTATTATCTCCCCCTTTACATGATATTGGTGTTGACCGATTACGATGCCTCCGACCTTCTGGCCGGTGAAACTGTCAGCAGCGTGGCCTTGGGGGGAATAGACCCTAAGCTGCGCGCGTGTACAGAGAGGCGGATGTCTGTAATGACGCCTGCGCAGTTAAAAGTAATTCTTAAATATCTGGAATTCTTTAAGCAAGAACATGGCATGGATTTTGAGCCTTGGCCGATAGATCCGGCTATCGAGAGTCTGCGCAAGGCAATCTGTAATGCGTGAAATTAGAAACCATTATGGCTGGACACCGCTTATGCGCGCTGCTCTAGAGGGAACCAACGATGAGTTTAAAGCTCTTCTTGATATCGGAGCCAGATATGATGTTGAGTACCCGAATTATACTATGCCGGTATTTACGCGTGGGAAATCGCTCGCCAGTATTTTAATGACCAGTCCGGAAAAAATCAAAATACTTCTGGATACGGGATTCGTGCCGACTCTTTCTCTCATTACAGAGGGTAAAAAATCCTTGGCTAAAGCAAAAGACCCTAATACCCCTTTCTCGAAACATGTAAAAAAGAGCATCCACATCATTCAGCGGATGCTGACACTATAATTGTGGTTAGATATTCCAGTGCGTTGAGCTCCCTGGTTTACGCCCCCATACAATCGCCGGCGGCGGCTCCGGGGGCGCTTTCCCGGCCGAAACGGCCCTTCTCCCTTATACGACCGAATTCGCACCATTGCCCCCAACGGCGCAAGTCTTATAAGATATTGCACCGGGGCCGCGTAGATGCCTCCCTAACCCAAACCCCAAGCAGTGCCCCCCAAAAGGCTATACGCGGCCCCGCCACTTTCCCCTAATAGCCCGTAAGACGCAGTTATCGCTCATTTTGGCGAAATGGTCTTTCAAATCCATACAGGAATGCGCCAGGTCAGCGTTCCCCCGACATTTCCCCTTCCCCTATCACCTTCTCCGCCAGATCGCGTATTTCGTCTATGCCAAAAGGCTTTAAGAGGAAGCCTGCCGCCGCTATACCGGGTTCTATCAGGCTCGAGACATCGGAAACAGAGCCGGTGATGACTATTATCTTCATCCCCGGTTTGGAAGCGGCGGCCTCCTTTATAACCTCTTCCCCGCGCGTGTCGGGCATCTTCAGGTCGCAGATCATGGCGGCGAAATCTCCGGTGCGCAGCGCTTCCAGGGCGTCCGCTCCGTTAACGGCCTCCACCACTTCCCAGCCGCGGCTGGCAAGCGCGCGCCGTACATAGTTGCGCACCATATCCTCGTCGTCCACCACAAGCACTTTTTTCATACGGGCAGCTCCAGGGTGAAGACCGAGCCCCCGCCGGGCCCGCTTTGCGCGGTTATGGCGCCGCCGTGCCTGTTTATTATCCCCAGGCAGACGGAAAGCCCCAGCCCCGTCCCTTTCCCCACGGGCTTGGTGGTAAAGAACGGGTCGAAGATCCGGTTGCGGATCTCGGGCGGTATGCCGGGGCCGGTGTCGGCGATGGAGACATTCACGCAGTCGCGGCCGTTGCGCATATGCGCGGCGCGCGTAGTTATGGTGATGGAGCCGCTTTCAGGCATGGAATCGCGCGCATTGGTAAGCAGGTTAAGAAAAACCTGCATCAGCTGCTGGAAATCGGCCTTCACCATGGGCAGCTCACCGCCGAAATCCCGGTTTATTTTTACAAGTTTCAACTCCATCTGCCTGGCGCAGAGCGTCAGCGTCTCTTCCAGCGCCTCGTTAACGTTTACCGGCTCTGTGCGGAATTTCTCCTGCCTGGCAAAGGACAGGAGCGAGGTTATTATCTTCTTGCACCTGAAAACAGCTCTCTCTATATCTTTGAGGTCCGTGAAGTTCTGACCGGCGGGGTCCGTGTTCTCCAGCACCAGCTGCGTCAGCCCCAGTATGCCTGACAGCGGGTTGTTTATCTCATGCGCGAGGCCGCCGGCCAGCTGGCCCAGCGCGGACATTTTCTCGGCCTGTATCAGCTGCGACTGCGTCTCCTGCAGCTGGCGGTAGAGATTGGCGTTCCTAAGCGCCAGGTTCACCAGCGAGCCGAATATTTTCGCGCGTTGTATATCGTTCTCGTTGAAGTACTCCTCTTTCTGCCTGCGGTTTATAGCCAGGATCCCGGTGCGCCTCTCGTCCTCCAGCAGCGGCAGCAGAAGGGCCGACTTTATCTCCTCTATCCCCTTTACCCCGGAGAAGTCCTTGTCGCCGGCCGGGTTCTCCAATAGCGCCACGCTCTTCCCGTCGTCGCCGAACCGGCCGGTCACGCGGGCGCAAAGCTCCAGCCTGGAGGCCTTCTGCCCGGGGCTGTCCAGGCCGTCGGAAACCTCTATGCCCAGCCGCCCGTCGCGGCCGGCCAGCGCCAGGAAGGCCTCGTCCGCTTTCAGGATGCGCATGGCGGAATCTATTATTATGCGCGGCAGTTCGTCGGGCTTTATCGTCGAGAAAATGGCCTTGGTTATATCGTTGAACTTGCGCTTTTCAAGGGCGCGCTCCACCATGCTGACCAGCTGCGAGGGCTGGAAGGGTTTGTGCAGGTAGTCGAAGGCGCCCTTGCGCATGCTCTGTACGGCCGTGCCCATGCTGCCGTGGCCGGTGGCCATTATCACCTCTATCTCGGGGTCTATCTTCTTTATCTCGCCCAGGGCGGTTATGCCGTCCATGCCGGGCATCATGATGTCCATTATTGCCAGGTCGAATTTTTCGGCGCTTATTTTTTTCACCGCGTCCCTGCCGTCGTGGGCGCAGGTGATGCGGTAACCCAGGCGCGAAAGCGCCGCCTGGATAAGTTCCAGTATGCTCTCTTCATCGTCCACCACGATGATATTGGCTTTATGGGTCATTTGGGCATTGTATAAAACTTTTCCGGCCTCAACGCCGTTTTTTGCGCAGAACCTCTAGGGCGGCGGCCAGTTTGGCGTCCTGCGGAAAGTGCGTCAGCGCGGTTTCGCCGTATTCCAGGGCCTTTTTGTCTCCCAGTTCCGCATAACCGTAGAACAGGTTCTTGTACTGGCTGTCCGGGGCGGGGTCCAGCGCCAGCGACTTCTCGAACGACTTGACGCTTTCCCTTATTTTACCCTGCCCGTAGAGCAGCACCCCCAGGTTATTGTGAAGCATGGACGACTCCGGGTACACCTCCAGCCAGCGTTCGTAGAGGCCCCGCGCCTCTCCGGCGCGGCCGAGGGCCGCCAGCGAAGCCGCGGCGTTTATCACGGCCGCCTCGCTCACGCTTCCCGGCTCGGTGCCGAGAGCGCGGTCGAAAGCCTCCAGCGCCTTTTCATGCTCGCCGCGCGCGGAATAGACCGCCGTCAGCTGCGTCCAGCCGGCCCCCTCGCCGAAACGGAAATTGAACGGCGGGTGCGCCAGGCACAGCAGCATGAGCGGCGCGGCGCAGAGAAAAGGTTTCAACAGGGGCTTCCATTCCCGGCGAGAGAGGGCGGAGATAAGCCTGTCCGCCGCCGCGGCCGCGGCCGGCAGCAGGAAGACCAGCGCCGGGTACCTGTAGCGGTCGCTTATTGCGAAGGGCAGCACGGAGGCGAAATAGGTCCAGAAAAGCAGCAGCGGCAGGCCGGAAACCTCCCGCGCGCGGCACATAAAGAGCCCGGCCGCGCCCAGGCAGCCGGCCAGTGCAAAGGAAACCAGCGGCAGGGAAAGCAGGCTTTTGAAATGCCCGGCAATAAATTACAGGTCGTAATTGTCAGGTATTTCATACCAGCTCCAGAAAAACCAGAACCGCAGCGCTGTAAGTTCCAGCCATTTCACCGGGTGAGCGGCAATGAACCCGAGCCCCCTGCGCAGCCAGTAGCGCGACACCTCCGACGGCTTAAGCTTCCGGCCGCAAGCGCGCCGGGCCAGTCCCGCCGACTGTGATTCTTCAAGGAGCGGGTCCGAACTTATACCCGCAGGGAAATTAGCCGTCCCGTCCGACTCCGGGTTATTGCCTATAAAAAAAGTGAAGCCGCCAGTATAGTTCACCAGCACAAGGTCCCGGCTGGCGATATAATTATGGGCCGTGACAGGCAGTATAGGCAGAAGGACCCCGAAGAGCAGAGGCAGCGCCGCACCGGTCAGGAACCCCCGGGCGCTTTTGCCGGGCCCGCGCCGCAGCCGGAACCAGAAGAGCGCGGCCGGCGCCAGCAAAAGCATATTCGAGCGCGACAGCACCGTCCAGCCCGCCGCCACGCCGCAAAAAAAGAAATCCTTCCTTAACCCGCGCTCGTCGGCGCGCAGCGCAAGCCAGGCGAACAGCGCCGTGCCGAACACCACGAAGGTTTCCTTGGTAAGCAGCCCCGTGCTGAAAATAAAAGGCCGGTAAAGCGCGGCGGCGATCCCCGCCAGAAGCCCCGCGCGCCCGCCGAAGCAGCGCCGGGCCGCGCTCATTATCAGCGCGCAGCCCGCGGAATCCGCGGCGGCCTGCAGCCAGAAGACGGCCTGCGGGTGATGGCCGAAAACTTTATAGAAGAGCGCCAGGAAATAAGGGTAGAAGGGCGACTGGTAAAAAGCGGTGCGGCGTATTAGCCCGTTTTCGAGTATTTCAAGCGCCCATTTATCATGCACCCAGGCATCGGCGCGGAAGGCGTCTATATAAGGAAGCTGAGCCCACTGCACCAGGAAGAGGCAGCGCACCGCCAGCGCAAGCAGGAAAACCGCCGCGGCCGGAGCCCACGGCCGGGCGAACCAGGCCGCAGCGCCGCCTTCGGTTCTTTCTTCCCCGGAACTGCCAGTCCCCTTCATTGAAACCAGTTTACAAAAAACAGCGGGGACACTGAAGATTTTACACCCGGACGGGATCCCTGAAATTAAAAGCCCCCGCTGAAGGCGGAGGGTTTTATCTCCAAGCTATCGCGCGAACACCGGCATCGGACAGGGACCAGGCCGTCAGAACGGCTATTTTCCCGTTTCCGGGTCCATGTTCATACGATTTTCCGCTATCTTATTGTATTGGGCGGCCGCTTTTTTGGCTTTCTCCACATTGCCGACCATGCCTTTCACATAATTGCCCGGGGCGTTAAGCATTACTCCTATCTGGCTGCTGGTGGAGACACCGACCTGCGTGGCGGCGTCCTGAACCACAGCCTGCTCCGGCGCTTCAGGCACGGCCGGTTCTTCTGCCTTTTTTTGGCAGCCCGCCGCCGCCACCGCAAGCAGCGCGGCGAATATCGTTAACGTTTTATTCATCCCCCCCCTTAAAAACCAATATGCGCTCAGCTATCTGCATTGAATTGAGCGCGGCGCCTTTATAGAGATTATCCGACACCACCCAGAGCTGGAACTCGTTCGGGGAGGTCTTAGCCGCGCGCAGGCGCCCGGCGTAAACCTCGGAAGTCCTGTTGCCGTGGCTGAGCGGCGCCGGGTATTTGCAGGGGTCGGCGCTGAACTTAAGCCCCGGGGTGCCGCTTAATATTTTTTTCAGCGCTCCAAGGGTCCAGGGACGGGCCGTCCTGGCCCAGACGGCCAGCGAATGCCCGCGCAGGACAGGCACGCGCACAGCGGTGCAGCTTATCCTGAGACCCGGCGACTTCCAGATCTTCTTAAGCTCGGCCTCCACCTTGTTCTCCTCGGCGGAATGCCCGCCGCCGTCGAAGCCGCCCACCTGCGGAAAAAGATTGAAGGCTATCGGCCGGGGAAAGCGGCCGGAGACTTCCGGCACGGCGCCTTTTTTAAAATACGCTTTAAGCTCCGCTTCCAGCTGCAGCATGGCGGACCTGCCGGCCCCGGACACGGCCTGATAGGTGGCCAGGCGCAGTTCCGTTACGCGCAGGCGCCGGTGGATCGCGGCCAGCGCCACGGCCGCGCCGGTGATAGTGCAGTTCGGACCGGCGATAAGCTTCTTCGACGGGCGCAGCTCGCCGCCGTTCACTTCGGGTATGACCAGCGGCACCCCGGGCGACATCCGGAACCTGGAGGAATCGTCTATGCACCAGACGCCGGCCGCGGCCAGGCCCGGCGCGAACCTGCCGGAGACCTCGTCGGTGGAAACAAAGAAGACCAGGTCGGCTTTTTTCAGGGCCGCGAAGGACGGCTTCAGGCAGGCGTATTTTTTCCCTTTGAACCGCACGGCGGCCGGTTTTTTCCCGGAATTGAACGGGTAGAACTCTCCGACGGGAAAACGCCTGCTTTCAAGCAGGCCGAGCAGCTCCCCGCCCACCATGCCGGAAGCCCCCACCACCGCCACGTTGAATCTTTTTCTCATGATCTTTACTGCGCGGTTTCCTCCGGCGCCGCACGGCCCATGGCCGGGATGACGATATCCATGGAGTACCCGGTGTTCTCAAGGTTGTCCACCGCAGCGGACCGCAGGTAGAACATCTCCCTGGAGATCTCGTCGCGCCTGAAGTTCCAGAAATACGGCGCCTTGAACATATAGCGCGTCACACGCTGCCAGTCGAACTTATCGTAAGACACCTCCAGCCAGGCCGCGCGTATATCCTCTCCTATCGCCGAGAAGGTGGCGGTTATCCCGCCGGGACCGACCTCGGCGGAAAATCCCTTAATAAAAACCTTGTACTCGTTGGCCGGGACCAGCTTTATGGCGATGGCGGGCTTAAGGCCGGAAACAGGGATCTCCAGCGCGCCTTCCCCCGACGGTGGGTTCCCCCTTATGGAGCGGGAGAGCCACACGTCCTCTTCCGTGCTGTCGGACTTGGCCGCGGCAACTATCGGAGAGCTGGATGAAGTCAGAAAATACCTGGAAGACGACCAGAGCGCCATGTAATTGGGCTTTTCCGACGAGATCCTGGAGAACGGCACTTCCGTCCAAAGCCAGCGCGCCGAATCCACGCCGTCGAGGTAATCGTTAGGCAGAGGCTCGCGCGGCAGATCCGCCGCGTCCACCAGGAAGTAGGTATGATCGGAATTGAACGACGGGGCGCTGTTTATCGCCAGGTATATTTTGCCCGGGATAGACGCGGAGTCCCAGGAGAGGGGCCAGGACATTATCTTGGCGCGGCCGAGCTTGGCGCCTATGAAAGCCTTGGCATAACCGCCGGCGGCCACCGGGGGAAGTTTTATCACCCAGCAGTTATTGTACCCCACGTACCAGTCGGCGTTAAAGCCGCCGTCCGCGTAAAGGAAGTATTTCCCCAGGTTGCTCTCGGCGGCCACGTACGAAGGCACCGGGGACTTGGCGGCAAAAGCCGGCGCCTTGTCACCCTCCGCCGGAGCGGCGTTCTGCGCGGCGGCGGCGACGCCGAGCCAGGCCAGCGCCGCAAGGAGTATAAATTCACGCATGTGTTACCTTTTTAGGATATGTGTCACCCTGTCAAGATCGTCGAGGGAAAAATAATGTATCAATATTTTACCATTCTGCGGGCCAGGACCGTGGCAGATCTCCACCTTGGTCCCCAGATGTCTTTCCAGCTCCGCCTCCAGCTGCGCGGCCTCCGGCGTCTTGCGCGATCCGGCGCGCGGCTTGCGGGCCGTTTTCGGGCGATCGGAGTGGAACCCCTGCGCGATCCTCTCCACATCGCGCACGGACAACTTCTCCGCCACTATGCGTTGATAGGCTTCGCGGCGTTTTGCCCGGTCCGGGATGGAAATAAGCGCCCGGGCATGACCCGCGTCTATCCTGCCGTTCTGTATGCCCTGGAGGATGTCCTCGTCCAGTTCCAGCAGCCGAAGCGTGTTGGAGACGGCCGCGCGGGATTTGTGCACGCGCTGCGCGATGTCGGCCTGCGTGGCGCCGAACTCCACCATCAGCTTCTGGTAGGCCAGCGCGGTATCAATAGCATTGAGGTCCTCGCGCTGTATGTTCTCAAGGAGGGAAAGGCCAAGCTTCTGCTCCTCGGTGAGGTCTTTTTTTACTATCACCTCTATCTCCACAAGGCCGGCCAGCTTAGCGGCGCGCCAGCGCCGCTCCCCCGCCAGGATAAAATGGTATTCCGAATCCGAATCCTTCCACACGCTTATAGGCTGTATCAGGCCGCGCTCTTTTATGGACTCAGCCAGCTCTTCAAGAGCCTTCCCGTCAAAATTACGGCGGGGCTGAAAGGGATTGGGTTTTATCATCTCCAAGGGGAACCTCTGTACTATATCCCCGGAAATATCGTTATTTTGAACCTTGGTGATAAGTGAATCTATCCCTCTTCCTAAAGCCTTGCGCATATATTCTCCTTAAAAAAACAAATCAAATTCAGCAATGCCGCCGCAATTTAGCCGCCCAGGTCATATTCCAGCGCAGCCTCTTCGTTAACATAGAGGTCCGAGCCCCGGTAGGAAGAAACATCCACGCCCCTGCGCGAGAGAAACTCCAAAGCCAGCTCTTTGTAGGCCAAAGCGCCGCGGGAACTGGGATCATATACAAATATCGATTGACCAAAGCTGGGAGCTTCGGCAAGCCGCACATTGCGCGGGATAACGGTCTTATAAAGACGCTCGCCGTAGTACTTCCCTATTTCCCCCCGCACCTGGTTGGCAAGATTTATGCGGGAGTCGTACATGGTTATTATTCCGCCGTCAATTTTCAGGCCGGGGTTTAGCGCCTGCTTTATCTTCTCCACGGTGTTCATGAAGTAGGCTAGCCCCTCCATGGCATAGAACTCGCACTGCACCGGGGTGATTACGGAATCGGAAGCGTTAAGCGCGTTAATAGTAAGAAGCCCCAATGAGGGCGGACAGTCAATGATGACAAATTTGTACATGCTGCGGGCCTTGTCCAGCGCCCGCTTAAGAACTGACTCCCGGGAGAATTCGCTTACAAGCTCTATTTCCGCGCCGGCCAGGTTGTGGCTGGTAGGAACTATATCCAACCACTCTACGGACGTCTGGTGTATGGCGGCTTCTATAGGGGATTTTCCGCACAACACGTCATAGATGTTCTTGTGGTCTTTGGTAATATCTACACCCAGGCCTGAAGTGGAATTGCTCTGCGGATCGAAATCAATAAGCAGCGTTTCATAGTCAAAAGCCGCAAGAGCTACCGCCAGGTTAATGGCAGTAGTGGTTTTCCCCACCCCCCCCTTCTGATTAGCTATCGACACTATTTCGGCCATATATTCTCCTGAAGCCCCCCGCAGTATTCCCGGCAAAATGTTTTCACGTGAAAACCGGCACTCCCTTCCGACATTATTATTGCAGTTTTTCTATATTTGAGTCAACACCCGGCAGAGCAGAAGCACCTCCACCCAAAAGGAACGCCCCGCTTCCGGCTATTTGCAGCGCCGGAAGCGGGGCTTTACCAACTGGACATCCAGGGAGGATTTGTTTTCACGTGAAAACAATCAGCCGCCCATACGCCTAATGGCCTCTTCTGCGCTTATATTCCCCTTCTCCAGCTCTTCCAGCACCTTTAGGGCTTCATTCTTCTTTTCTTTGCGGCTATCAAAGCATTTGCGGGACCACCAATGCTTTTCGAATATGGAGTCCCACACGCATATAAGCCCAACGGCAACCATCAATATGGGCCAATCACGAGAAAACCGGAAAGACACACTAATGAGCTCCAGGTTACTTGCCCATATAAAGCCGCCAATGCCCACAATAAACAAACCCAGGAAAAACTTTCTCATACTGAATGCCGGCATATACCCTCTTTATTATATTACGGGCAAAAAATCACTCTATGTATATCTCCACCTTGTCCCCCCCGTCCTGCACATCCACTATCTTCATGGGTTCCTGAGCTTCAATGGCCTCCTGCAATTTTGCGAGGTCCACGTCATATCCTTTATCGGCAAGCTTGGATCTTATCTTTCCCTCTATAAAGGGCGCCATAAACTTGGCCCACCCCAGCGGAACGCTCACATTTACCTTGGGTTCCGCCGAACCGTCCTCGTATACGCGGATGCGAAGGACTTTGCCCCCGCGCGCCGCGCCTGCGCCTGCACCGGACTTTTCCAGGGCCTCCAACAGCGCCATCGCCTCGGTGGAAGATATCTTTTTATCCTCCAGCAGCTTCAATATCCGTATTTTTTCTTCGTTCATAATCTCTCCTTACTCTTCAAGACTCTTAAGCAGACTCACGGCCTCTGCGGCTTTTATCTCCCCCCGCTCCAACCGCTCCACTATCTCCAGCCTGCGCTTCTTTGCTTCCGCCTGGAGGGTCCCCAACCCCAGCCGGTTCAGCAACGCCTCAAGCCTGGACTTA
>PEXO01000367.1 GCA_002779045.1 Elusimicrobia bacterium CG08_land_8_20_14_0_20_59_10
CCTCACCAAAGAAAACATCCTCTGGCAGGACCGCCGGCTCCTGGTCTACGGCAAGGGCGGCCCGTTCGGCAAGAAAACAAAACGCCGCATCGTCCCGCTCACCGAAAGAGCCTTCACCGTTTTGTCCAATTACTTTTCCCTCAACGACACCTTCGGTTACACCGCCCGCGGCATACAGAAGATTGTACGCCGCGTTTCAAACCGCGCCGGCATCACCCAAAAGGTTTCCCCCCACGTCCTGCGCCACACATTTGCAGTCACTTGCATAAAGAAAGGTTTAAGCACCCGCTACCTTCAACTTTTTTTAGGGCATGACCATTTAGGGACCACGGAAATATATTTAAACGTCTCGCCGGAAGACGCCTGCGCGGAATTCAGGAAACGATTTTAATTTATCGTATTTTTTTCGGCTTTGCCTTCAATTAAGTGGATGAATTAAAAAATGTGCACCAGCTCTTATAATATGGTATAGTGGTTAAGTATGAACATATTACTTTGCAATGGTAAAGGCGGCACTGGAAAAACCACGCTGACAGTGCTGCTCGCGCATGCGCTGGCCGAAGCCGGTAAGAAAGTTGCCGTCCTTGACCGCGACCCCCAGGGGACCGCCACGAAGTGGCTTAATGAGTGTGAAAGCAAGAAAGTAATAATTTCAGGACTCCTGACATGTCAGGAGTCCTGAATTTTAATGAGCATTATCATCGCCTTCCTATTGGCCTTAGTCTCTTCGCCGGCGCAGGCCGGGCACGTAGAGGCTTCGCTTATTTCCGCGCGCGCCGCCGTGCGGCCCGGAGAAAGTTTCCCGGCGGGGCTGAAGCTTAAGCTGAAAGACGGCTGGCACGTTTATTGGCGCAATCCCGGCGACGCGGGGCTGTCTCCGGCGCTGGCCTGGCAACTGCCGGCGGGCTGGAGCGCCGCTCCCCTGGACTGGCCCGTGCCGGCCCGCCTGGAAATGCCGCCGCTCACCAACTTCGGCTACAGCGGGGAGGTCATCCTGCCGCTGACCCTTTCCGTGCCGCCTGGCGCCCTGCCCGGTACGCGCGTCCGCCTCCGCGCGAAGGCGGAGTGGCTGGAATGCCGCGAGATCTGCGAGCCCGGCGCGGCGGACCTGGCGCTGACGGCCTCCGTGGAGAAGAACTCGCGCGAAAACACGGGCGACGCCGCGGCTATCGCGGCCTCATTTTCCAGCATACCGCTTCCGGACCCCGGCGCCGCCGCGGGAGCCTCGCTCGACGGGGACGGCGTGCGCCTGCGGCTGGAAGGCCGCCACCCGCTGGCCGAGTTCTTCCCGGCGGAGGCCAATACCTTTAAGAACGCGCGTTCAGCCGTGAGCGTGAGCCCGCTGGAAACGGAAATAGCCTTAAAGCCGGCCGCGGGCGCGGAAATCCCGGCGCGGGTGGAGGGGGTGCTGGTGCGCCCGGGGTTCCCGCCGGCGCGGATCTCAGTCCCGGTGCGGGCAGGCGGCGCCGCGGCGAGATTCCTGATGCTTGCTTTTCTCGGCGGGCTGCTGCTGAACCTGATGCCGTGCGTGCTGCCGGTCCTGACCTTCAAGACCCTGGGGCTGCTCAACCGCAAGGACTACCATCCTGCCCGGGCCCGCCGCGAGGCGCTGGCCTACGCCGCCGGAGTGGTGCTGAGCTGCGAGGCCCTGGCGGCGGCGCTGCTAATAGCGCGCCGCGCCGGCCAGACCATGGGCTGGGGGACGCAGTTCCAGTCGCCCTGGCTGGTGGCCGCGCTGGCCGGGCTGTTCATTTTCGCCGGGCTGAGCCTGCTGGGGGTTTTTGAATTCGGCGCCAGGTGGATGGGCGTCGGCTCCGGGCTTTCCGCCCGCCAGGGGAAGATAGGCGCGTTCTTCTCCGGCGTGTTCGCCATGGCCGCCGGCGCGCCCTGCACGGCCCCTTTCATGGGCGCCACGTTCGGCTGGGCGGTCACGCGTCCCGCCGGCGAGGTTCTCGCGGTGTTCGGGGCGCTGGGGCTGGGCGCCGCCGCGCCGTACGCCTGTCTTTCCTCCTGGCCCGCGCTGATACGGCATCTGCCTCGGCCCGGCAACTGGATGGTGCTTCTGAAGAAGCTCCTGGCCGTGCCGCTGTTCGCCACCGCCTTTTGGCTGCTGTGGGTGCTCTGGCAGCTTCTTGCCGCGACCCCCGTGTCGCAGGACGCCGTCTGGCGGCCCTGGTCGCCCGAAGCTGTCGCGCAGGCGCGCGCTTCAGGCAAAACCGTGATAGTGGATTTTACCGCCGCCTGGTGCCTATCCTGCCAGGTCAACGAGCGCACCGCGCTCGCGGCGCCGCAGGTGAGAGCCGCGCTTTCCCGCGCCGACGTCTCGGCCTTCCGCGCCGACTGGACCAGCCGCGACAAAAGCATAGAGGCCGGGCTCGCCCTATACGGGCGCAGCGGCGTGCCGCTTTACGTAG
>PEXO01000248.1 GCA_002779045.1 Elusimicrobia bacterium CG08_land_8_20_14_0_20_59_10
ATCCAGACGTTCCTGAACTCAACGCCGTTCTTCACCGAGGTCAGGTAATGCGGCTGCGCGGGCTCCGTCAGCGTGGGTTTCACGTCGAGTATCCTGGAGATCCTGTGCCCGGCTGAGAAAGAGCGCTGTATTATGCTTATATGCTCGGAGAAGCGGAAGATGGGTTCGAACAGCTGGCCGAGATACAGTATGAACATCACCAGTACGCCCACGGTGAGCGTGCCGCCCAGCACCATGGCGCCGCCCGCGCCGAAGACGGCGGCCGTGGAGGCCGGGTACAGGAAGAGCACGGTCAGGAAGAACACCACGGCGTAAAGTTCGCCTCTCAGTTCGGCGCGGAATTTTTTCTCGTTAATGACTTCCAGCCTGGCGGAGGTATTCTCTTCGCGGCTGAAGGCCTGTATCACGCCTATGCCGCCCAGCTGCTCGGTAAGGAAGGCGGAGACGTCGGCCGCCAGCTTGCGCACGCTTACGAAAAGCGGCGAGCTGACATGCACGAAAAGCCAGGTGAACGCCAGTATCACCGGGAATACCGGCAGCAGGACAAGCGTGAGCTTGAGGTTGTACACGGCCATTATGCCGAATACGGCCAGGAACATGAAGGCGTCGCTGAAAATGGTCACGGCCGTATTGGTGAAAAGCTCGTAGAGCGTGCTGGTGTCGGATTGCACGCGCGCGGTAAGCCGGCCCACCTGGTTGGCCGAGTAGAACTCCAGGTCCAGCCCCAGCATATGGCCCAGCATGCGCTCTTTCAGGGCCACCATGATATCCTGCCCCGTCTTCACCAGCTGCATCATCAGCAGATAGTTGAAGACCAGGAAGAGCAGCGTGTTGGCGAAAAAGACGCCCGTGGCAAGCATCAGCGCCTGGCCGTCCCTGGCCGGTATGGCGGTGTCTATTATGTACTTGGCCACTATGGGGTTGGCCAGGCTGACAAGCGTGGAGAGCACCATGTAGGCGAAAGCCAGCGCGAAAGCCCCCTTGCGCGGCTTTATCAGGCCGAGTACAAGGCGGAAGGTGGCCTTGTAGTTGATCTTCTCTTTAGGGTCAGGGCCTTCTTCGCGGGGGTCGCCGTGGTGCATCAGACGACTATTCTATAAAATACGGGGAAGGTAAAGGAAACGCCGCGCGGGGTCAGGAGAGCATCTTTCTGATCGCTTCCAGGATAGTGGCGGGGACCAGGGGCTTTTTCAGTACTACCACGTTCATGTTCTTTTCCAGGGCCTGCACCTCTTTCGGGGAGCCGGTGGAGAAGATTATGGGCGTGGGCGCGGCGAGCTGAATGCGCAGGCGCTCGAATACGGATTTCCCGCCCCCGCCGGGTATGTCCACATCCAGTATGATAAGGGCGGGCTTGAACTCCTGGAACCTGGTGAGCGCGCTTACGGCGTCCTCGGCGGTCTGTACTTCGAAGCCGGCGGGTCCCAGGAAATCCTTGTAGAGCTCCAGTATGGTGAAATCGTCGTCCACCACCAGGACCCTCGCCTTCTGCCGCGCGGCCGCGGCCTTCCGGAGCAGTTCCGGCGACGGGGGCGGCGGAGGGACAGGGTTCATCTCCGGGGCGGGCGCGGCCGTCAGTTTCTGTACCTCGGCCAGGAGGAGCTCCGGGTTTACCGGCTTGGGCAGCCCCGACACGTTATGGAGGTTCTCCAGGCGCGGCAGCTTCTCCGGTTTCCCGGTGGAAAAGATTATCGGCACCGGGTCGTTGAAGCTGCTCCTGAGCCTTTCGAACACCTGCATCCCCCCGCCCGCGGGGATATCCAGGTCCAGTATTATCACGTCCGGCTTGAACTGCTGGTACTTGGTAATGGCGGACAGGGCGTCCTCGGCGGTCTCGATCACGAAACCCGCCTCGGCGAAGAACTCCCTGTAGAAATCCAAGATGGCGGGATTATCCTCTACCGCCAATATCTTTACCATGGTCCTGTTTCCTTGCGGGGGCCCGGCCACCCTGTATTAATAGTACAATACTTTTAACGCGCGGCAAATGATAAAAGCCCGGCGCGAACCGGGCTTTTATCGTTCGTCGCGGCCGTTCCTAGTTGAGCTTGAACTGCGCGCCCCGCGTCAGGGCCTTGCGGTTAAGCTCTATCACTTCGGGCTTGAGCTTTTTATAAACCCTGGGCAGGGCCCGGGCGATAGCGTCCGGGGCTATGGCCCCGGTGGCCGCCGCGAAGGCCCCGAGGGCCACCATGTTCATTATTTTCGCGTTGCCTATCTCCGCGGCCACCTGGTTGCAGGGGACATAAAGCACTCTTATATCCGTGCGGGACGCCTTCGAGTTTACCAGCGA
>PEXO01000450.1:0-6841 GCA_002779045.1 Elusimicrobia bacterium CG08_land_8_20_14_0_20_59_10
ATGGTACCACGCCCCGCCGCCGCAATCCAGCTCGATCATCCGGGCCCTGCAGGTGGAGTAAATGCCGGGATGGTCCGCGAGTTTTCCGCTGAAAAGGGCCGGCAGCGCGGCCAGCAGCCTTGGAAAGGAGGCTTTCTTCACGGTGCAGAAATCCAGCAGGCCGTCATCAATATAAGCGCCGGGGGCCATGCGCGCGCCGCCCCCGTACTGCGTCCCGTTAAGAGCCGCCGCCAGCAGGGGCTGAAGCTCCATGCGGCGCCCGTCGAGGCGCGCCGTGAGGGAACGGGGACGGTAGAAGAGGATGCGCCTGGCCGCATGCCAGACATACGGCAGTATTCCGCGGCTGCGGCTGCGCGAATTAAAATCGTGCGCCACGTCGGCGTCCAGTCCCACTCCGGCAGCGCAAAGGAACGCCTGTCCGTTGGCGAGCCCGGCGTCTATAGCCCGCACCGGCCACTCCAGGAGCCCCTTAAGCGCTTTATCAAAGGACAGCGGCAGGTAGAGGTTGCGCGCCAGCCCGTTGCCCGAGCCGCAGGGAAGTATGCCGAGGGCGGTCTCCCTGGTCAGCAGGGCCGAGGCGGTTTCACGGATAGTCCCATCTCCCCCTACCGCCACCACCCTGGAAAAACCGGAGATCACCGCCCTGGCGGCCAGTTCGCAGGCATGACCGCGCGCATTGGTGAACTCGGCCTCGAAATGTATCTTGCGGCCGGAGAATTCCTTCTGCAGCCGTTCTTTTATCCCGGGCTGTCTTTTGCCGGCATTGGGGTTGATTATAAAAAAATAGGACATTAAATTAACGCCCTTCGGGCGGACTTGCAGAGATTCACCACAGAGCCACAGAGGGGGAGGAGTTCAGATGAGAAAATATTTATTAACATTGTTGCGCTCTGCTAATCAAACGGCCAATTCAACCGTCGAACAAGTACGCAGAGAACCGAAATATAAAACAATAAACATTCTTCCTCTGCGACCTCTGCGCCTCTGCGGTGAAAGTAAATAAAGGAAATTCCTGATAGTATCCGGTTGCTAATCCGTCGCGCTCAGGCCGGTGGCCCAGTCGGCCTTTTGGCCGGTGTGCTCTATGGAGGAAAGGAGATTGCCTTCCGCCGCGTAGCCGCGCCCGCACTCGAATACTACGCGGTAAACATAGCCTATGCGCAGGTCCGGACTGTCGCCCAGTGCGTCCCCGCTGTCCACGAAAAGATAATCTATGGTCTTGTCCGGGGCGGCGCATACAAAATTGAGGCGCCACCCCCGCGTCCCCTTCCGGGCGGTTATCAGCTGCAGCGTCATTTCAAGTTTCCGCCCGGCATAAGCCGTCGGGTTTTTGAAGAACAGGCCCGCCTCAAGTTTAAGGACGGAGGGCCGGACGGGAGAGACCGGGGCCTCCTGCGTATCCGGCTCTATCATCAGCTCCCCGGCCGGTTCCTCGTCCTCCGCGGCAGAGCCGGAAGGCTCGCGCGGGAGCACCGGGTCTTCATAGGTTTCGGGCGCGGCATCGGCATCGGGGGCGAACTCCTCCGGAGCGCCCCGCGCTCCGGCAGGCTGATCATAGGCGGGCTGATACCGGGGTATCGCAGTTGAAACGGACGGAGCCTGCAGGCGGTCTTTAAGGATAAAGCCCAAGAGCACGCCGACGAGAAGAAAAAGGACGGTATTTATGACGCGCAGGCGAAAAAAATGCATTACCTGATTTTATAATATTTGCCGTATATTGTATACTAACAGGCACCGAACTCAATCAGCCTTATTCAAGGAGACTCTTTATGGTCCGACTTCTTTTCAGCTTCTGCCTGCTTGCTCTGCCGCTGGCCGCCTATGCCGGCGAAACCGCCTGCGTCTATGCCGTGTCAGGCGACGTGCAGCTGATGAAAACCGGCGGAACCGCCTGGCTGCCGGCCGCCAAAGGCATGCCGGTGTCCGAAGGTTACAAACTAAAAACGGGCCGCAAGGCCAGCTGCGAGATACTCTTCAAGGACGGGACCTTCCTGAAGGTCGCAGCCGGCACGGAAACCTCTTTTGACGAGTTGCAGATCGCTCCCGAAGGCAGGAATTACCTCTTCACGCTGCTGCGCGGCAGAGCCCTCTGGCTCGCGGCCAAGCTTAAAAAACTCAAATCCAGATTTTCCGTGCACACACCCTCTTCCGTCTGCGCCGTGCGCGGCACGGATTTCGCGGTAATAGTCTCCTCCTCCGGAGAGACGAATGTGGGCCTTTTCGAGGGCGCCATGCTGGTCTCCGGCGCCGGAGAAGGGCGGCAGGAAAAAGAACTGCTGGCCGGCAGCGAGGCCTTTACCGCCGGGGGCGAAGTGGCCGTTGAGGCGCGCTTCTCCAGGCTGATGCAGGCCGAGAAGCGGCGCTATGAGAAACTGAAGGACCGCGTGGAAAAGCTGCGCAAGCGCATGGAAGAGCGCGAAGGTTTTGTTGATGACTACGTGAACCGGCAGCGGAAGAAGCTTTCCGAACTTGAGCAGCGCAGGCAGGAAAAATTAAATAAACGGGGAAAGTGATCCCCTGCACATCAAAAAAGAGGCTGCGAGCAATTCGCAGCCTCTTTTCTTTTACGGCAGCGCGGGCTACTGAAGTTCCGCGTCGAGGTCGTACGAGGAGGTGCGGTTTATCTTCACCGGCCTCTTCTTATTCTTCAGCAGCAGCCGCGACAGGTCCGAAGCCGAGCCTTTGCGCATGGCTACGTCCAGCACGGCGGCCCCCCCGCTGTAGCTGCGCACCCAGGAGGCGCGCACGGCGGGAATATTCCTCAGTATCTTCGTGAAATCGCTCAGGTCGTTCATCGTCCCGACATTCGCAAGGTTGAGCCTTACGATGGATTTCTCCTTGAGGGATTTCAGGATGCGGTCTTTAAGTATGCCGGCGGCTTTCTTCGCCGCGTTGATGAGGGAAGCCCTGGCCGCGGCCGGTTCGTTAAGGTCCATGCCGCCGGCGGATTCCTGCACGGAAGCCAGCGTTTCCAGCGACCCGGTCTTAACCGCCGCCAGGGATACGCCCGCCCGGTACGAAATGAAGCCGCCCAGGCCTTTGTCCGTGTTGAAAGAGGTCTGCGCCTCTCCCTTTATTACGATATCCGCCTTGTCCTTCTCGCCGGTAATAAAGCCCGCCTCAGTGAAGCGGTTCTTCAGTTCCAGTTCGGCATAATTGGTCTGCTGGGCCGTGGAGTCCGCGGATTCCTTTATCTCGAACCCTATGACCGGGTTGCCCAGCTTCTGCGGTTCGGTTTCCAGGGTGCGCAGCTTGGCGGCAAGGTCTTCTTTGCGCACATGCGCCCGGATGCGGGTCTTATAAAATTCCCCCTCCGCGCCTTCCCGGAGGACCTCGTACTTCTCAATATAGCCTTCCGTCTGCGAGGTTATATTCTCGTCTATCAGGACGGATTGCGAGACCAGCGCGTCCTGCGAGACATAAATGCCCACCACAAGCCCCAAGGCGGCCCTCATGGCTTCCTGCAGTGCGGTTTTCCGGGCTCCGGAGACATCCCCTTCTATGACAGGGGCCAGCCCCTCTGCCTCCACGACTTCGGTTTCGTAGGCGGGGTTCAGCCTGCTTTTCTGGCTGCCGGCGCAGCCGGCGGCGGCAAGGAAAGCCGCCGCCATGACAATGCGGGAAAGGCGTTGCATTTTGCTAAGGCTCACTCGGCCAGTTTTATGCCCGCCGCCTTGAGAGCTTTCTTGGACAACCGCAGGATTACCACGCAGCCGTCGTCATTGGTCCATTCGGTGCGCACCACCTGCGCGCCCTTGATGACCTCGTTTATCTTGGTGGCCAGGACGGAATCGGTCTCGATGGCTTTTTCCACGGTAACTCCGCCTTCAAGGTTTACGCCCTTCAGGAAGGAAAGCATATTGTACTGAGCGCTGACGATGGAGGCGTTGCGCGAGGTGGCCATGCGCTGGGTCTTATTGTCAAGAGCCTGGTCGGCGGCGCCCATGCCGCGGGCAAAAACGTAGTTCTTCGTTACCCCCTCTTCCACCCATTCCCTTTCTACCTCGCCGGAACCGGAAACGGTGCCTTTATCGGGCGCCGAAGAACAGCCGGCGACCACAAAAGCGGCCAACACCGCGAACCATATCTTTTTCATGACGATCCTCCTGAAACATATAACGACCTGCTGGTCCTGACACGCAGCTTAAATTGTATAAACAAAGGTACCGGGTGTCAATCTGTTTGATCGGCATCCGCGCACCGCGGAATTCAGATTAAAATATCAGGAAAAAGTCCGAGTCTTTCTTCTTTTCGGGAGTGTCGGGGACGGGTTTAGGTTCCGGCTTGCGCGGAGAGGCCTTCTTCGGCGCGGGCGAGGGACGGTCGGAACGCTCCGGCTCCATGTTCCTGTAATTGGGCCTGCGGTCATACTGCTTTACCTTTATTCCCGAGAACTTGTAGGAGAAAGAGACCTGCGAAGTGTTGTAGATCTCGCCGCCGGCCCCCACTCCCACGTCCAGGGACACATCGTTATATCGCACCCCCAGCCCCAGGGTTATACCCGGGTTATCCTCCTCGGACCTGTAGCCGAGGCGCAGGTTGAATATCTTCTCGAAATGATACTCCGCCCCTAAACGCAGGCTATTGCTTCCCTCGTTGGTGTAAAAATCCCCGTCGGCGGCCAGTATAATGGCCTGGTCCATGAGGGTGGCATGCTGGTAGGACAGGCCCAGGCGCAGTATGGCCGGCAGCTTGGTGTTCTCGCTGACATAAGAGAACTTGCTGGCCAGAAAATTAGCGTAGGAAAGGCCGAAAGACAGGCCGTGCTGCGGATCCATAACCAGCCAGCCGATATCCAGGGCCGCACCGGAAGCGGTGTACTCCTCGAGCATGGTCGACCGCAGGTATTTGGCGTTTAAGCCGAAGTACTGGTTCAGCGTCGGCTTGTACCACTCAAAAAATCCGACCTCCCCGGAATAGACCTGTTCACCATAGCTGAACGTCAGCGCCAGGTCGTTCTGCGCGTCATAGGACCCCGAGGTGACGGTCCCGTCGTCATTTATCGTGCGCCGGGTAAAGGAGCCGGCATCGGAGGTAAGCAGGGATAGTCCCGCCACGGGCTTTGAGAGGCCATTGCCCAAACCCTTTATCGGAAGCGGCATCCCGATTGCCGTGTTGTAGACCAGCGTATCTTCAAAACCGGAGAGGTACATGGAAGAGATCTCCGGAAAATGAAGCTGTCCCAGCCCCGCGGGATTATAGTTCACTGAGTAAATATCGTCCGCCACGGCGGTATAGGCGCCCCCCATGCCCAGGGCGCGCGGGCTTATGTCGTATTTAAGTATCTGCATACCGGCGGCCCCGCCGTTCCCGGCCATGGCCGGGCGGGCAAAAAGAAGGAGTGCGGCCAGGCCCAATAGCGGCACAAAAAGGGCGCGGGCACGCGGGTTAAACGCGTGCCGGGGCTCCTTGCTGCATCCGCCGTCCGGCTTATACATAAGCTTCTATTACCGCACTATCGCTATCTTCTCTATCTTATCCAGCCCCGGGCCTTTTGCTTTTACATAATAGATCCCGCTGGCCGCCTTAGTCCCGGAAGAATTGGTGCCGTCCCAGTTCAGCGTGCCTTTGCCGGCGGGCGCGGTCCTTTCGTAAACGGTTTTTACCAGCGTACCGGCCTGGGTATAGACCTTTATGGAAAGCGCCCCCCCCGTCTGAAGCTCATACTTGATTATGGCGTTGGCACTAGCATGCGGCACCTTCGCGGGGTCGCCCAGGAGATTGTTATAGGTGATCATTGTTGTCTGGTCAGTGGAAAGATTGAAGGGCCTGGACCGGCCGAGAGAGACAGTTTTCCCCATATGATTTTTGCCGAACACCTCAACGCTGACGGTTCCCACCCCGGGGTAGCGCAGGGCGAAGCCCGGCAGCACGCGCACGGTGCCGGTAATGACGGTGCGGCCCAGGGTGTCCGTGGCGTCATTATCGCAGGTAACGTCCTGCAGCAGCGACCCGGCAAGGTCCGTGCGGGCCAGCGCCAGCACATTCCCGTTGTGTTCGCGCAGCTGCGCGGAATAATATACCACCTCCGCCTGGTGCAGGGTGGAGGAGGTCGGCGCAATGCTCATCGGGAATTTCTCATGCGGAACCAGGAAGGAGATCCTGTCATTATCGGCGGAGGAGCCGGCGTCAAGGTAGGCCTCCACCGCGCCCTTCTCTGTATAGGAAAAGCTCAAAGTATACGGCTCAAGGGAGTTGACCCCGGAATTGCCGTAGTTATAGGTGTACGCGCCCGCCACTGCCAGGTAATACCTGCCGGCCGGGGCATAAGGGTAAGAAAGGCTGACGGACGGGGAGAGGGTAAGGCAGTCTCCGCTGTCGGGGCAATAGCCGCTGTAGTCGTTTATGACCGGCATGGCTTCGGCGATGCGTTTGCGGTTGGCATCGAAAAGGATCATACCATAGGCTTTATAGGTTCCCTCCGCTCCGCCAGGCGGCAGGGTGAGCGTAGCCTGCAGGTTTCCTTCCGCCACAGGCAGGGAATAATAATCCAGGTCGGCTGACGGGGAGATGGTGGCGGAAATGGAGGAAAGCCCGGACAGTTCCGCCGCGCATTCCGGGCCGTTGTTGTTCTGGCACATGCCGCTATTTGCGGAGGTTTCATAAGAATCGCCCGCGGAACCGGGCACCGGTATGCTGTGAGCCCCGAAAGCGGTGGTTATCAGGTTAAGGTATGGAAACCCGGCGCCTCCGCAGCTGCCGGCCGCCAATACCTCCAGCTGTCTGCAGGCGTCCTTCACGGCGTCAAAATAATTGGTGAAATTATCGGGAAAATAGAAGAGCGCCGCCCAGAAAATAACATCGGCTACCGGCAGCCCCGAGAAGGTCCCGGAGGGGACGG